>CAZAIO010000090.1:0-11500 GCA_964485235.1 uncultured Dehalococcoidales bacterium | reverse complement strand
CGATAAAAAGCAGCAATGACGATATCATTCAGTGACGCTTTATGTTGATGCCCGTACGCTTTTATCTTTTGGAACTGTTCTCTATCTATAGTTCGGACATTGAAAGTTCTCTCCTTAACATCTTCGTTTATCCAAGGAAAACCCCAGTCAGGTTTCGGGAAAACGGGATGCCGGAAAGATTGTATTATTTCTATCAAATTGAATTGTTTCAATACCTGCAAGATGTTTCGGTTATATTTTCCATCGGTTGTGGGTTTATATAATGGATTTTTTACGAGTTCCTGATATATTGTGGCAAGCAAGTACGTATGTTCCTTAAATCCGGTCCCATCGGTTACAAGATGGTTTATTTTAAAACACAGCGTATCATTGTTGTGAGAGCGGACAATGCGTACATGAAATTGGGGGCCCTGGCATGGATCAAGGGGAATTTTCATAAAATTATGCAGTTCCTGTTGAATGTCTTCAGTATTGACCAGAGAATAGAACGGGATACTGTCAATGTCATCTTGCTCTATCCAGTATGGTCGCCAGGGACGTATTATAAATCGACAGCCCAGTACAGGTTCCATAGTAATGGTCAGTTGTATTGCTCTGGCAAGCAGCTTTTCATCGATAAAACCATCCAGGTATAAAGTGAGGTGTATTTGCGGTTCCAATATTTCCTGTATGGCATAATGAAATTGGTCCACTACCGGTGCGGTGAAGCGTTTTAATGCTTTATTTTTAATTGTATAGTCCTTTCTGTGTTCTAATAAAAGAAGAGAATATAAATTAAAAGCTGATTTGCCTGTTGATAATCTGCATCTTTATTTATATTAATAATCACTTGCCTATTGCCGGAGATTTATTACACACTGGTTTCGGAAAACAAACTACCTGTAAGAACATAGTAAGTAATTTAGAGGCAAAGAGCATGGAATGAAGTAATAATAATTGATAAGAAATTTTTAAAGAAATAACCATATAGTTGAATTAGATTTTGACTATATATGCTGATGAATGAAAAAGAGAACTGTTATACGTATTACTTGATCTTGTCTTTCCATTTTATCGCAATCAGTATACCAATGAAAGTAACTGCCATGATGACGAGCATCCACCCCCATGCTCTATATATATCCACATTGAACGTGTATCCAAAGTCATCGTTTGACTGATTGATAACCGCTTCCGCTTTATCGATTGCCTGAGCGCGGTCTTCTTTCCATTGCTGGTATTCGTCCTGCCATTTGTCCATTTCTTCCTGATAATTGTTAACCGCATCCTGGTATTTTTCCAGTTCCTCCCGATATCTGTCCGTTTTCGCAGTGTATGCATCGAGTTTTACCCGGTAAGCATCCATTTCCTTTTCCCAATCTTTGTACTGCTTCTCGGCCATTTCCGGGTCCTGATGGATCTTCGGTTTCTCAGGCTGCGGTGGCGGGTCGCCCGGTTCTTCCGGCGGGGCGCCGGGCTTTACCGGTTGTACAGGTTCCGGGGTATTTACCGATTCATTGTAGTAATCATGTATACCGGGGAAACCGCATTTGGTAAAAATATTCGCTCCCATACACGTGCATTGTTCGTCTTTTTCAGCAGATGTAAGTTCATTGCGTTCTTCTTCCGGCAGAAGCCAGCAGGGGTCCGTCGCGATATCTTTGCCTGCCTCACTGATGGTAACCAGTGCCTGGAATGCCCATTTCGTGCTCATTATCTGGCTGACAGCCTGTCCTGCTTTTCCGAAATAGTTCAGCGGAATGACGCCACCGAATATTAACTGAGGGACAAGTACCATTGTGATCAATAACGGTGCGATATTCTGGTTTGGCGATAGTGCCGAGACAAGAAGCCCCATTAACATTCCGGCAAATATTGCAAGTACCATAGTTATATATACCGTGAGCAATTGAGGTGTAGAGGGCCAGTTGCCGGCAATCTTCATAAAGAGAATAAAGATACCCGCCTGATAGAGTGCAATAATTACCGCCATCCATATTTTGGAGAGCACGTACGGCCCGATTTTTAGTGTGACCATTCGTTCTCGCCGATAGATATCGACTTCTTTCACGAATTCGCGCATAAGCGATAATGCGCCAACCATGAAGCCGACCATTGCCGACATGAATAACGTAATAAACACCTTTGTCGCTGCGCCGCCGGAAGGATTAAACATGCCCGGTTCCCAGAGAAAGAAATCGAGCGATGCGATAATTAGCGGGAGGAGCAGCATGAGCAGGAGACTGATCCTATCGCGTACCAATATGTTCATATTCCGACGGGAGAGTATCAGAAATTGCACTATTGAAGAAATATGCTTTGTTTTATGTCCCGGTGTCACTGCTTTCCGCGGGCCACTTGCCTCTTCGACACCGTGTTCCGGCAGTCTCGACTGCACATATTTTTTATACTGGTCTGACTCACGATATTTTTGTGCCCACTCTTTTGGCGTAGAAATTGATTCCAGTTTCTCATAAATACCGTCGAAGTCATCGACTCCGAAAAATTTCAAAGCCTGGTCCGGTGGGCCATAATATGCCAGATATCCGCCTCTCGCCATAAATATTACCTGGTCGCAGAGCATGACATTTTTTGTTGCGTGCGTGACCAGCAATATTGTATTTCCCTGGTCGCATAGCTTGCGCAGCAGTTTCATCATCTGGCTTTCTATGCCCGGATCGAGTCCTGACGTTGCCTCATCGAGGCAGAATAGCCCCGGCTTTGTCAGCAACTCCACACCGATGGATACACGTTTTAATTGCCCGCCGCTCAATTTGCGGATAGGAAGGTCTTTACGTTCAGTGAGGTCGAGGGTCGCCAATACTTCTGTGACACGCTTATGCCTGTCTTCCGGCGTTGTGTCTGCCGGCAGTCTTAACCGTGCGGAATAGTCCAGCGCTTCGTACACAGTAAGCTCTTTATGAATGATGTCTTCTTGCGGCACGTAACCGAACTGGAACTTATGCGCTTCGAGGTTTTTGTAGAGGTTGTCGCCATTGATTAACACTGTTCCGTCGGTTGCCGGGTTGAATGCATTGAGCGCTTTCATAAGCGTCGATTTTCCTGCACCGCTTCCGCCGACGATTGCTACAAACTCATTCGGTAATATGCTGAGAGAAATATCCTGAAGAAGGTTGATTGTTTTGCTTACGCGCTGATTGATATGGAATACATCCAGCCGCAACTGTGAAGACTCATCGACGGACTGAATCATTTCCGGTGAATACGTTAATTTCACCGCGCCGATATGAATGATATCGCCTTTTTTCAGGGTAACCGGTTGGACTACCTTTATTCCGTTTACATAAGTACCGTTAGATGAGCCGAGATCTTCCAGTATGTAAATATCACCGGCTCCTTTTTGCACAATTTGAGCATGTTTTCGTGAAACAGCCGGATGGTCCAGAACGATATCATTTTCCGGACTACGGCCGATCGTAAGCAGCTTCTGCCCCTTCACTGCGAGTTTTTGCGGTATACCTGCGGGAGCTGCTTCTTTTTCAGGAGCAAGGAAAGTAATCGATATGGACTTGGTGAGCCAGAGCACGTCGCCTCCGGCAAGAGTTTTATGGTCGATACGTTTTCCTTCGAAGGTCAGACCGTTCGTACTTCCGAGGTCTTTTATCTCGTAATAGTCCTGCTTTCGTTCGAGCTTGGCATGTTGCCGGGAGACTTCCTGGTCGTCGACTACAATATCGCTCGCGGAATCGCGTCCTATAGTAATAACATCTTTTGACAGGTCGAACTTGCTCGACCCTTCCGGTGTAGCCAGGATAAGTGTCGGTACTTTTACCGGAACTGCCGATAGTTCTTGTGCTTGTGGTTCTGCTAATGAGGCTTCTCTCGTTGTAGCCTGTATTTCCTCTTCGGTAACCGAGAGGTGCAGCGTCATAATCAACGTGCCGATAGTAATGATATCGCCTTCTTCGAGGGATGTTGGTGTTCTCGGTTCGATGTCCTTGTCGTTTACCCTGGTGCCGTTGTGGCTGCCCAGATCGATGATGTAAGGTTTATCGTCTGTCCATTCTATTCTGGCGTGAAAGCGTGATACCAGGTCATCCTGGACTGTAATATCATTATCTGCACTCCGGCCAATGGTAATTAGCTGTTCTTTCACCGGAAACTTTCGGATTTTGGTTCCGTGACGGATTTCTAAAATTGCGCGAGCTTTAATGGTCTGCTCCTTTCAATGCATGCTGTTAAGATTATATTCGAAATCAAGTGTATCATACATTTGCTATCCGGAAAACTGCCACTATGATTATCCTGTATGTTTTCATTTAGTGACTACAGTTTAACAGGGGTCCCTGATAGTTACGGCTATAATTTTTACATTGTTATTATAAACCGGCTGCGTTATTATAAAAAAGGATAATTCATTTAATAACGAAACTGTCTTTATGAGGTTACGATGTGGGAAGCTGAAAAAAAACAGGTACTCGATACCGCACAGAATATGGTTGCAAAGGGGCTGGTTATCGGAACGATGGGGAATGTGAGCATGTGTCTGGGTGAACGGATAGGCGACAACGGACTGGTGGCTATCACCCCGAGCGCATGCTATTATGACGAACTCACCGTCAATGATATCGTTTTAGTGGATTTTAACGGGACATGTGTCGAAGGGGAAAAGCGGCCTTCTATTGAGACACTGCTGCATATCGGTATCTATAAAGCCCGCAGACAAATACGGGCTATCGTTCATTCGCATCCTGTATTCAGCAGTACAGTCTCTACTACTTCTCATTCAATACCTCCTTTACTCGATGAGCAGGTAGTCTGTCTCGGAGGAGAAATTGAGGTGACTGACTATGCATTGCCGGGAAGCAAAGAACTGGTAAGAAATGTCATTACGGCACTTGGAAAACGGAATGCGGTAATACTCGCAAATCACGGGGCCCTGGCTGTCGGTTCGAATTTAAAAGATGCCCTGACCAATAGCGAAATGCTGGAAAAAATTGCCCGTATATATGTGTATGCGCTGGGTACGGGAATGCTGAAACTTCTTCCGGAAGAGGCGATGAAAGCGGAACAATCGATCTTCGATAAACAATGCGGCCGGTGACGTGGTTTCTTCAATCGGATATCCGGACGTATTACGGTTTTATTATTTCAGAGCCTCCGAAATGGGCGACCAGCAGAGGGGTGATGAATGCCTCGATAAGTGCAGCTACGAAAAGAGCGACGAGTATCCATCTGGTGTAGATAATGAGCGACTGACGTAACTGTAATTTAACGTTGCTCTTTCTGCCGATCAGGTATTTCAAAGACTCGAAGCCGATCATTGTTCCTAACGCCGTGGAAAAGACAAGTGCCGGTATTTCTATGATTCCGTGCGGAGCAAGACTCGCAATAACGAGCCCCATACCCATCTCCGGCTGTAATATCGATACGATTGCACCGATGGTTAGTCCGTTGAAACACAGAAAGAAGACGGAAGGAATACCTATGAAAATTCCGGATACTACAGCCAGGAGAGATTTAATGGCATTATTCAGGAAAATCACTATGAACAGGACAATAGAAGGTAAAGCTTGTAGCGGCATTAATGATTGCGAGAGTTCTCCGAGCAGTTCATTGCCGATTACAGGGCTGATCCGCAAACCCCATATCAGCGACATTATGAATAATAAAGTCGCCGTTGCGATGTAGGGCAATGTCTTGTTTTTCATCTCCCCCCGTATGAAAAGATATTATAACTCCGGTTTATTACAATACCTGATGATTTCGGCGAAAGCATTGATCTTTGAGAGGTTATTTGTTTCAATGAAACCGTCGTAGGTCAGGCTGATCCACGGTTTTTGAAAACGTGCGCTGAATGTTTCCGCCATGGCGGCGACTATACCGCCCGGCATACATCCGTGCGGCATAACAGAGATAACTCCGGCAAATGCCGGATTTTCCATCCAGTCAATCCCGCTTCCAATACTGAGCACAGCCTCACTTCCGCACTTTGGTGAAAAATACCGGCTCGTTAATTTTAACAGTGCGGATGTTGACGGCTCTTCTTCATGGAGGATATCTTTGAAATGTGAAGCGACAGCATTTTCATCGTGTTCCTGAATATACTTTTTAATACTGCTTACCGCTATTTTCTTCAGTTTTCTATCTTTCAGCGCGTCCTCGAGGTTTCGATAAGAAGTATATTTCATCCATTCCCCCATAGGAGATACGACCACTTCGAGCCCGGCTTCTTCACATACCTTTTCAAGGTTGCAGTTGCTGAAACGGTTGGAGCGCAGGAATATTTCACCGTTTATACCGATCAGGGGATTTCTCGGACGGTCCGGATCAATAATATCCTTGAATTCGTTTGCAGCCTGTATAAGGACTTCGTCGATATCCTCTTTTTTACGTATCCGGTCGCTCACCAGTGCAAGGTATTTATCAAACGCCTGATCGGCTGCGCCCTTATTCTTTTCATAAGGTCGCGTCCGCCATACCAGCTTCATAAGGTAGTCCGTAGCGACGATCCCGCTCCATGCAAGACGTTCGAATCCGGAGCCAAGGTTCAGGTCCCGGTATGCGTTGTTGGACACGGTTGTGCTGATGGGAAGATCGAACCCCATTATCTTCAGCAGCCGTATTTGCTCGACGGAATACTTCCCCAGACGGCATGGACCATAAGAACCTGCCATAAAGCCCGCAAAGGCTTTTGTGCCGGTACCGTTCTCACGATAGAAACGTATAAAGTCTCCCAGGGTTACCCTGAAAGGCAAACACTCGGTGCCCGAAGTAACCTCGTTGCTGTAGAGGATATTTCGCTCATCCGGTTCGGGAAGGACTATAGTATGCGCTCCGAATGCCTCCATTGCAGCTGCCAGTACATCTGCATGCGGCGCCATACGCGGGAGCAGTAATGTTTTCTCAGTTTGTATAAGAGGGGATGTGCCCCTGTATATATACTCTCTGGTATTCTCGATATGCCTGTTAGAATGAGCGAATCCGGTTATAGTATCTACAAATGCTTCGAGGCGGGTCACTATACCTGCTTCGGCCGCATGCTCATCGATTTCCAATTGGCCGAGCGGTTTGTTTCCCATAATGTCTTCAACTTCTTTCAAAATGAACGAGTTCGGGCCGCAGCCGAAATTCGTTAATGCCAGGCCGAACAGTCCGGGATTCGATGCGGCAATATCGGCAGCTGCAATAAATTTGCTTTCATAGAGCCAGTAAGGGCGGTCCGAATATTGCTTGGGCGACACGGTGTTCAAAGGCAGGAAATCGAGCGGTATCGGCACTACTCCGAGCTGGGCAAGCTTTTCAGCTATACCGAGGTTTGCCCCGGAGTCCTGGAACATATATGCCCGGGCGAAAAGCACTACTCCCAGTTTTCCGCTGTCCTTGAGATTTTTCAACAGGCTTTTGCCGAGTGCTGCTTTGTCATTGTCAAATCGCTCCTGTGCTTTAAGCCCGGCAAGCGCGGCCTTTTTTCCGAGGCTTTTACTGAATCCCATTTTTACTGCGGTATCCGCAAGACTGTCTATCGCGGCTGCAAAGCCCTGACTGAAGTCCAGAAGAGGTATGAGCAACCGGTCGCCTATACCGAGTACCTGCCGGATGATGAAAGGCGATGCCTGTACCAGCGGGCAAGAATATTTCTGGTTCTCTTCGCCGTCTTTTTTACCGAGCCGTATCAGGCACGGGAACAGCATATAATCGACATCGGGGAGACTGGCTGCATGACCGTGAAGTAATTTCACAGGGAAACAACTATCCGTGTAGCTCAGTTCAACGGAATGTTCCATTATTTGTTTGGTGGTCTTACTGGAGAGCACAACTTTAACGTCCAGCGCGTTCAAAAAGCCAATCAGAAGCGGCGCATAATCGTATATAAGAAGGGCACGGGGAATGCCTACCGTGGGGCCCGTACCGGCATTTTCCCTGTACTCACGAAACAACAGTTCTTCACGTTCGTCGAATGCAGTCTTCACTCTGGTCCCTGACAGTGTGCTGTCATAGCGGTCGCACCTGCTCCCGTAAAACGTAGGATTTTCACCGGGTACTTCCATACGCGTGATTGCACAGTTATTATCGCAACCTTTACAGGTGAATGTGGAAAGCTTATATGTACTATCGATAACTTCCCGGAAGCCCTTGAACTTCGACTGTCTTTTTTCCTGGTTTTCTTTTGCCAGGAGCGCCGCACCGATTGCTCCGCTTATCTCTTTATGCTCCGGTACGATCAGTTCTTTATCATCAAGTTGCTGTTTGAATGCCGAGACCACTGCCTGATTATAAAATACAGCTCCCGTGAGGATGACTTTCTTGCCCAGCCTTCTACCTGCAACCACCTTCGAGAGATAATTTTTCGCAATCGAGTTTGACAGACTGGCAGTGATGACGTCGAGCGGAAGTCCTTCCTGTTGTGCTGTCGCTACAGATTGTGCCATGAAGGAAGCACAGCGTGTTCCAAGATCGATAGTATAGGGTGCTTCGAAGGCGAGCCTGGCGAACTCACCGTCTTTTACCGAAATATCCAGCATTTCTGCAAGTTCGTCTATGAAGCTTCCGGTACCGGCGGCACATGCTTTGTTCATCTGGTAATCCACCACTATACCGTTTCTTTTAATGACGAGTTTGGAGTCCTGCCCGCCGATCTCGATGATATCTGCATCAGTATCGATTTCCGCTGCCGCTCTTGTTTGTGCAGTTATTTCATTCTTTATCAGGTCTGCGCCTATCAGGCTGCCTATCAAATATCTCCCTGAACCGGTCACACCAACGCTTGAAATATAGATATTTCCTGCACCACGGGCGAGCAGGTTTTTAAATACCTCTTTCACTGCATCGATAGGTCTGCCGGCGGTCATCAAATAATGTTTTGCCAGCACTTTTCCCTTATCATCCAGAATGACCGCTTTAGTGCTTGTGGAGCCGACATCAACGCCCAGGTGCCCTTCACAATGTTTTTTAATGATAAGGTCCGTACCGTTTTGCGGACTTGAAACGCATTCAAGTTTCGGCATATGGTAATAGCTCTTCCCGCTGCTTATATCCGGCACAGTGAGCGAACATGAAATTTTACCTTTCGATAGCAAGGCCGATCCAAGCGCTTCGATGAACAGGTAATGTTCCGGTACAATGACCTGTACTTCATGTCCGTTTCGTGAGGAGAGCATTTCATTCAGTGCTCTCACCATAGCACCGTTCGCTGCAACGCCGCCGGTAAAATAGACCGGTTCTGCAAATTCACCTTTATTTAAAGAAGCGACCATGCGGGTAACGCTTTCGCAGAGTGCGTAAAGCATTGAATCGGTGGCGACCCCTTTTTGCTGAAGATGGATAAGGTCTGTCTTGGCGAAGACGCTGCATCTCGCTGCTATACGCGGAGGATTGTCCCTGCACTGAAGCGCCAGGCTGGCAAAGTCGCTTATGCTTATGCCGAGGCGATATGCCTGCTGTTCCATAAAGCGGCCTGTACCGGCAGCGCAGAGAGGATTAGAGCTGACCTTCCATGGTTTCTTAAGCCCGTCTTCCAGAGAGATAACGAAAGAGCTCTGTCCGCCTATTTGTATGATAGTCCTGGCATCGGGATGAAGGTGCAGCATACCGGAAGCGACTGAGAGAGAACTGCTGTATGCCGTCCAGCCCAGATCATCGGGGATGATCGATTTTCCCGTACCGGATATACCGATGCCGGTTATACGGCTGGTATCGAGCAATCCCTCAGCCCGTTTTATAAGAACGATAACGGCTGCACCTGGTCCGGTTGTTATTTTTTCACTATCGAAATGAACGACCTTGTCATTTTCATCGATAACTGATAATTTAACATTAACCGAGCCGATATCGATGCCTGCAGAATATATCATAGTCGAATTGCAATTGTAACAAAAAATCGATTTATTTTAAATTTTTATCGTTCCATCTAGTGTTGTCTCGTTGTATAATCTGAGTAGACCGGAAAATCGTATGAACATACCCGTGAATGCCTGAAATTTTTTCTGGCAAAAAATATCGGGTCACATAACAGTGTGCCGGATGAAGTGCCTGCCGTTTTAGACTATGAGGGCAAGCATTTCTGGAAGTGAAGTATATAGTGTGAGAGGATAATGAGTGTTATCGATGCCGTTCTGAAACACGAGCGTATAATAATACCGGTTTTCGTGGGTATAGTGGTCATTGCGGTCTGTGTGGTTTTTTCTCTCCCGCTGAAAACGCTGGAATATGAAACGGTTGAGACATATTATGAGACAGAAATGAGGCAGGAACCGGTGGTGGTCAACGAACCGTATATGGTTGAGCAGGAAGTTGAACGATCCCAGGTCTTTCTCGATGGAAAACACATTATGGTACCTCACGGCATCTCGACGAGCTTCGAGGTGGATAAAGATAATGCTGAAGTATACGTGAGTTATTCCAGCAATGCTCCCGGCATTTGCAATGTTTTTTCCGTGTCCAGCCATATCATTTATGAAGTTAACGGTTCGGAAGGAAATTTTTCACTTCCATTGGAAAAAGGGTCTTATACGGTACGTTTCAGGGAGGACCTGGCGTGGGGGGAAGAAATGTACATGCGTGTCGAATTAAGATGGCCTGAAACAGTAGAGATAACCCAGTACCGTGAGGTGACCAGTTACCATGAAGTGCCGGTACAGGTAGAGAAACAAAAGACGGTGTGGCATTCCAGGAAGATGTCGATGTGGCAGTGGTTTTTCCGCTAACCGCTGTTTTGTGTTCCGGTCTGACGCCGTTCCAGAGTGCGTGGAGTAAAATATTATCAGGACTTATCAAAAATTGAAGTGTCGATATAACAGGGGGAAATAATGCCGCAAAAGAAACAGGATGACAAGAAATGGGCTGAATTGAATGACAAGCTACTTGTCGCTATAGTGGAACATGACTGGCCTGCAATGAAATCTATCTATTATGAGCAGGCATTGATATTAAAGAAAGAGTCTCGTGATGCTTTCCGTTTTGTCCACGAATCGGCGAAGATGGAATTATCCGGAATTCAGGGTAAAACTATCGAACAGGTGGAGATAATCTTTCCGGAAGATGCCTGCTCTGTCTGTAAGTCCGCTGCGAAAGGGATAATGACCATAAGTGCATTACAGGAAAAAAGTCAGTTGCCGGTCGCCGGTTGCGAGCATCCTTCCTGCAGGTGCAGCTATGCCCCGGTACTGGAAGAAGTAGTACCTCCGCTTCTATAATCGACAGTGAATACGGTTCTGAGCTTTTAAGATGCTCTGTTGGTTTCATTATATCCCGTCGCTTCGGCTGTCCTGCTCCGTCAGGTTCCCGTCTGATATGAAGAGGACTTTGCTTGCTGTCATCGCGATAGTGCTATTTCCTGTTGCCTGCACATGTAGTAAAGGCATCCCTGTTTCCGCCCCGAATATAATTCCGCATGCAACGATAGACTATATCGACCCCATAGAAACGGTAGCAGGAAGTCCGGTACGGTTCAAGGGGCACGGCACTGATCCGGACGGTACTATAGTTTCGTATATATGGCTGTCTGACCTGGACGGACAACTGAGCAATGAGATCGAATTTACTACGTTGTCACTTTCTG
>CAZAIO010000089.1:0-11606 GCA_964485235.1 uncultured Dehalococcoidales bacterium | reverse complement strand
TTCCAAAAAGGGGTGTGTTTGTGATCTCAAACATTCTTAACTTTTCTGCAATTTTTGTTATCTCTGTGACACGGATAGTCTATCCGCCTTTAATGACCTTCCGGTCAATATCCCGTACGATATGATTTGCGATATTTACAGGAAATAAATCAAAATCGTTTTTGCCGATTATTTCACTCATATCCCTTCTCGAAGCTGAGGCAGTAATAATATTTACAGAGGTATAGTAACCTTTGGAGTTTTTTATCAAAACGATATCGGTTACATCGTGCAAGATCATGTTAAAAGGTCCCGTCTTACTCAGCAATCCTTCCTCTTCGTTGCAACCATTACAGGAATGTTGCGCGCTTACACCGTTATCCGGTTTTAATTGTCCGGAAGCAACACCTGCCTTCCCTCTGGAAAATGGACCTTTCACTATTGATTCTCTCTGCGTTCTTTTCACCATATTCAACCTCACATCACCGGCAATTTACTATTGCATATTATTACATAACCTGTATTAACCGACAGTCCTCTCCATCGTATGTTACGGAATATCATTATATACATATATCACACGATTTGCAGATAGAAGTTCTTCGATATGTTAATAATACATCATTTTCCGAAATATAATAATACGATAATCGGCTCGCTATTATAAAACAACAAATTTTTTTTACCCTTAAACATTATTTTTGCTGACTACCGTCATTTTTTATCACAAATGACTTGAAAATCTTTGTCGATATACACTATAGTACCTCTTGACAGTTTTGCACGGCTTCCTTATAATACAAATTAGCAGTCTCATTATGAGATTGCTAATTTTTTGTAATAAAATATAAATATCGGAAAAAGCATAGCAAGAGAGGGAGAAATAAGAATGAATTGTAGTGTATGTGGTAACCGTATACATGCCGGAAGAGCAATATATAAATGTACCTGTGGAAGCTTCACCCATACACAATGCTGGTCAAAACATCTGATAATGGAACACCAACCTCAATTTGTAATAGGGACAGTAACACTCGACGGAGCTTTTGTACCTCAGGAGGTCGAAGCGCCGGCAGAGCAGGTTCCTGAAGAAACAGAAGAAGCATAAATACACTTTTCAGAGGTTATCATGCCTATTTACGAATATAAATGCGATAATTGCTCATTTCAATTTGAGAAAAAACAAACGTTCAGCGATGAACCGCACTCCAAATGCAGCAAATGCGGTCATGAAGCACGCCGTATTTTTTCTCCCGTCCCGATCTTCTTTAAAGGGCCGGGATTCTATGTGACGGACCACGGCTCGGGATACAGCGGCAACTGCAGCAACACTAAAGAAGAGAGCAAACCGGCAAGCGATAGTAATTCAACGACTACGCCTTCCGTACCTGCCGCTCCCATCGCAAAAAGCAGTAAAGAAGAGGCTGCTTCATGAGGACATCTAACGGCATGTTACGGTCCGTTAAAGCAAGGCATTTTACATACTTGCCCGTCGGGAGATAGAAGTTTCTATTACCGGACAACTATATAAAATAAATTGAATATTGAAAATTTGTGATTTATGGCTAAAAAAGACTATTACGAAATTCTCGGGACCGAAAAGGGCGCTGAACATGCAGCTATAAAGCGAGCCTATCGGGGACTGGCAATGCAATATCACCCCGACAAAAATCCCGGCGATGCGGCAGCATCGGCGAAGATGGCTGAAATAAATGAGGCCTATGCCGTGCTCAGCGATCAGAAGAAGAGACAGCTATACGATACATACGGGCACGCAGGGCTCGAAGGATATAGCACATCCGATATATTCGGCGGAATCGATTTCAGCAGCCTGTTCCATGAATTCGGGCTGGGCGATATCGGGTTCGGCTTCGGTGGAGGCATCTTCGACGGTCTATTCGGTGGCGGCAGAAAAACCTCCGGCGAGAAACGGAGGGGAGCGGACCTGCGCTACGATCTTGAGATAACACTGGAAGAAGTGGCGACCGGTATTGAAAAGGAAATCGAGGTACCACGGAATATCACGTGCAACTCGTGCAAAGGCACAGGAGCAAAAAAGGACGGTTTAAAGGAATGTACGCACTGCAAGGGTACCGGTCAGATAATCAATGAACAGCGGTCAGGTTTAGGTATATTCCGGCAGATCTCTGTATGCAGTCACTGTCATGGCGCAGGAAAAATGGTCAAAGATCCCTGCGAAGAATGTGAAGGCAAAGGCTTCATCAGAAAAACAACTACACACAAAGTCTCAATACCCGGCGGCATTGAATCGGGACATAGTATACGGTTAACAGGAGCGGGAGAGTCCGGAAATGAAACTGTGCAGTCCGGCGATCTTTACATCGTATTGAACGTGAAAAAGCATCCGGTCTTCGAACGTCACGGTAATGACATTTTAATGGCCAGGGAGATCAGTTTTGTACAAGCGGCCCTGGGAGCTGAACTGAACGATATACCGTCATTAAATGACACGGTCACACTTGAAATACCTGAAGGTACCCAGAACGGAGCGCTGTTGAGGATAACGGGCAAAGGTCTGCCGGATATAAACGGTTACGGAAAGGGAGACCTTTATGTAATGATGTCTGTAAAAACGCCAGAGGACCTTACCGATAAAGAAAAGGAATTGCTGCGCGAATTCGATAAAGTCCAGAGCGAAAAGAATACAGCGCAATTTTTACATAATCGCTAAGGGATATTTTTATGGAACTTTCACCACTCGCACGGGAAAAATTATCCAGAATAGGTGAACTCTCGGAAACAGAGAAACAGGACTTGAAATACTCCGAGAAGCTCACCGCTCTCCTGTCGAATTATTTCACGGACAGGATTGATACGAACGGACTGTGGACAGAGATGAAAGGGTTCAAAGAAGCCGGTAAAGAGTCCATGATTAAAGAAACTCAAAACAGGCTTCTCTATGCGATAACGCTGGGCGGCAGCGATGTAGATTTTGACCGCTGCCGGAATGGAATACTCAGCGCTGAAACACTAAAGCCCGACGGTAGATATAGCGAACTGGAACTCTCGCTGAATGCCATAGAAAAGCTGAGAGGCCAGTATAATCAGGATAAAGACGCGGCCTTTGATTCTATGAAAGCACAGATACAGGACCAGGTGATAAGAGCAGCACAACAGGCTCAAAGACAGGCCGGAAAAGAAGGAATGGCAATAGATATCCAAGGGTCCATTGAAGCCTCTCTGAAATCCAGTCCACAATGGAGAAATTTTATCGTGAAACATGAGAAGAACTACGGCCAGAAATTCGATCAACAAATAAAAAATATCGAATCACTATTATAGCCGTTCATTATGTTGTTTTATGAATATTAAGATAAAAAAGAGTATGAAGAAAACGGGAGGTGAGTGTATGTAAAGTGGGCGTGATTTTTACCTGTAAGGACTATATAACCGACAGTCGGAGAATAATCAACATTTTTAAAAACCATCAAATTAAGTAAAGGAGGAAAAGATGGCAACAAAACTTCAACCTTTAGGTGACAGAGTAGTGGTAAAGCCATTACCTAAAGAGGAAGTTACCAGGGGAGGAATCGTGTTACCGGACACAGCGAAAGAAAAACCCCAGGAAGGGGAAGTAATCGCAGCAGGCCCGGGAAAATTGACCGAAGATGGTAACAGGATTGCCATGGAAGTCAAGAAAGGCGATATCGTTCTCTATGCAAAATATGCAGGGACAGAAGTGAAAGAGGATGGTGAAGAACTGATCATCCTGAGAGAAAGTGATATTCTGGCCAAAAAGGGCAAATAACACGTGGGAAAGCAAAATTAATCTATTAGGAGGAACGTAACAAATGGCAAAACAGATTCTTTATGGTGAAGAAGCAAGACGTGCTTTAAAAGCAGGCATTGATGCTTTAACCGATGCGGTGAAAGTTACCCTGGGTCCTCGCGGACGTCCAGTAGCACTTGATAAGAAATGGGGAGCACCGTCGGTTATTAATGACGGTGTTTCTATTGCGAAAGAAATAGAACTGCCCGATCCTTTTGAAAACATGGGCGCCCAGCTTGTAAAAGAAGCTTCGAGCAAGACCAATGACAAATGCGGTGACGGCACCACCACAGCGACTATTCTGTCGCAGGCAATAGTTACCGAAGGTTTCAAAAATATCGCCGCCGGTGCAGATGCAATGGCGCTGAAGAGGGGTGTGGAAAAGGGTGTAAATGCAATCGTCAGTGAATTGAAGAATATGGGAATTCCTGTTACCACAAAAGAGCAGGTTGCCCAGACCGCAACTATCTCAGCGGCTGATGCTGAAATCGGTAATCTGATCGCCGAAGTCATGGAAAAGGTCGGCAAAGACGGAGTTATCACAGTCGAAGAATCAAAGGGACTTCAATTCGAGACCGACTATGT
Organism: uncultured Dehalococcoidales bacterium; assembly: GCA_964485235.1. GTDB lineage: Bacteria > Chloroflexota > Dehalococcoidia > GIF9 > UBA5629 > CAZAIO01. The sequence continues at coordinate 7,252 of CAZAIO010000089.1, read as the reverse complement.
CGAAGGTATGGAATTCGACCGAGGCTTCATCAGCCCCTATTTCATCACCAATGCGGAACTGATGAAGGCGGAACTCGAAGATCCCTATATTCTTATCACCGATAAGAAGATCTCGGCAATATCGGACATACTGCCTGCCCTGGAAAAAATACTCCAGGTATCGAAGAACGTGGTAATAATCGCTGAAGATATCGACGGTGAAGCCCTGGCAACACTCGTAGTCAATAAACTCCGGGGTACCATGAACTGTCTGGCTGTGAAAGCGCCGGGATTCGGTGACAGACGAAAAGCAATGCTGGAAGATATCGCTATGCTTACCGGCGGCAAGGTAATATCCGAAGAGATCGGAAGGAAGCTGGATTCAGCGACAATCGCCGACCTGGGCCGCGCCCGCCGGGTGGTATCTGACAAAGATAATACCACGATCGTAGAAGGTAAGGGCGCCGAAGAGGATATCCAGGCGAGAATAAAACAGATCAAAGCCCAGATTGATGAGACCACATCGGACTATGATCGCGAGAAATTACAGGAGAGACTGGCTAAACTCGCCGGCGGCGTTGCAGTGATCAAAGTCGGTGCGGCAACCGAAGTAGAACTGAAAGAAAAGAAACACAGGGTTGAAGATGCACTGTCTGCGACCAGAGCAGCAGTCGAAGAAGGAATACTGCCTGGCGGCGGCGTTGCGCTGCTCAATGCAAGCCCGGTCCTGGACAAAGTCAAAGCGGATGGCGACGAGGCAACCGGTGTCATGATCCTTAAAAAGGCAATCGAAGAGCCGGTTCGCTGGATAGCGATCAATGCAGGAAAAGAAGGTTCGGTTGTGGTAGACAAGGTAAAGCGGAGCAAAAAAGGCGTAGGCTATGACGCCAATAACGATTTATATGTCAACATGGTTGAAAAAGGCATTATCGACCCGCTCAAAGTTACCAGAACAGCCCTTGAAAATGCGTCCAGTATCGCCAATATGATACTGACGACAGAAGCGCTGGTAACCGACATACCGGAGAAAGAAAAAACTCCTCCGATGCCTCCAATGCCGGAGTACTAATCGATAAATAACAGACCAGATTATGCCATATAAAGGCACCTGCCGACCGGCAGATAGCTTTTAGACAGGTATTACAAGAGCCGGTTATATCGTTGATATAACCGGCTCTTGTTCAATAAAGGATACTGTAGTAGTATCCTCCGGTATAAAATAACGATATTATAAGTATTAACGATAACCGCTATAGTTTCTTATACCTCTTATCATTAACGGGAAAAAGCATATGTCAGGCGAACGCCATAATAAATATCGCAGGACAGGGCAAACCGCATGGTTACTCGCAATATCTGCCTTTTGCGTTATCTTGCAGTTTTGTTCGTCGTGTCACTCTAAACCCCCTGAACCCGAAACAAAAAACACGCATGTCGGTTTTTCAATATGCGATTTTGCCTACGTCAACTATAAAGGTGAAGAAGAGACGCTTACCGTAGCAATCTGGTACCCTACGACGGTAAAGACTCACCTGTTCACCTATAATAACGGATTGACAAGTAACGTAGCTTTCAATGCAAAACCCGATAAAGAGGACGGACCGTACCCGTTGATCATTTTCAACCATGGCCTGTATGCAAGCGGTATCAGGTCCCTGCCTTTGACCGAGAACCTCGCGCGGGAGGGATTCATCGTTGCAGCTCCCGATTTCACGGACACCAAACCGCTGGACTTCGTGAGCAGCATCGCCACCGATAGAATAAAAGGAACCGAAGGGATCACCGATTCTCAGGATGTTCTGAAAATAATAGACGAGTTCATGGAAGTAATGACCGATAACAGGGAAATATTCGAGGACTATCTAGACAAATTCCGGCTCGGAAAGTCCCGCTGCGTCATCGACAATATGCTCGCTTTGAACCGTGAGCCTGATTCGAGTTTCTACGGGCTCATCGATGAAAATGCCGTAGGTATGGCGGGACACTCCATGGAAGGTTTAACAACACTGGGACTTATCGGTAAAAATGACACTATTAATATGAAAGATAATCGTATTAAGGCGGCACTGGTCTTATCCGCTCCGGCATACCCGTTTGAAAATACAAATCGACGGATAGACATTCCTCTCATGATCATACATGGAGAATATGACCTGCCCTCTATAAAGCCGGACGAGTTTAAAAAGGTGATATATGATGCCGCAGATGGTCCTAAATTTTATCTGGTGCTAAAAAATTGCGGCCATTTTGCATTCAGTAATACCCCCTGCAAAGATTATGCCACGATAACAGAATGTCAGGAATGCGACAGTAAGGTACGTGTTATCAATTCCTACTCAACGGCATTCTTTAAAAGATATCTCAAACAGGACCTCGCCGGTGAGAATATATTGCAGCAGAAGGACGACATGCTTGACACATACGAATTTGAATTCCATTAACCTACCGAAGTGTGGTATGCGGCAAGAAAAAGTCTGGCGCGCAGCCATCGAACCAGTCCACGGTCCTTTCAACGCGTCTGCTTATTGGTCCGGGACTGCATATTTTTCTCCAGTTCATGGATAAACGTGAGTACAATGACCGGATCGAACTGGGAAAGAGAACACCGTTTTAACTCTTTAGCTGCATCTGCATGAGTTATTGCTTTTCTGTATGTACGGTCTGTGGTCATGGTATCGTAGGATTCGGCAACGGCAATTATTCTTGCATCCAGAGGAATAGCTTTCCCTTTAAGTTTGTCGGGATATCCTGTCCCGTCAAATCGTTCGTGGTGATGCCGGATAGCAGCGGTACACGATGATAGCTCCGGAATATGACTCACTATATTGGCACCAAGCTCAGCATGTTTCATCATGATATTCCACTCTTCCGTATCGAGAGGTCCCGATTTGCAAATGATCATGTCCGATACACCGATTTTGCCGATGTCGTGCAACAGGGCTGCTGTCCGTAAATCGTCCAGGTTCTTTGCCTTAATGTCCAGGGCCTTACCGATCAACACCGCATATCGTGATACGTTTCTGGAATGAAAAGCCGAATAACGGTCCCTCGCATCGAGTGCAGTTGCCATGGCAAATATGGAATTGACATTTGCAGATTCAAGATACTCCGCGACTTCCCATATGGTCCGTTTTTTACCCCGGGACTTACGAATTATATCCGAAGCAATATTGGTCTGACTGCCGCCGCGCTGTCTTGCTTCAAGAAGAGCAATTTCGGCTTTTCTGATCAAACCTTCTGCCGAAGGACCGTCCACAGGGAACGACGATACACCGGCGCTGATGGTGAGCATCGCACTGCTTATATTATTATCTTCAAGTAAAGAGGTCTCTATCTTTTGTCGCAAACGCTCGGCTACATCGAAGGAGATTGCGGGCCGTGTTGCAGGTAAAATAACTGCAAATGACGGTCCGTTATACCGGCATCCGATATCCATCTTTCTGATCGACTTTTTAATAAGCTCTGCCATTTTTTTAAGCGTCTGATCACCGGATGTATAGCCGAAGAAATCGTTATACATCGTAAAATGGTCTATCTCCAGGAGTATTATGGAACACTCCTGCCCGTAACGGGAACTGCGCTCGACTTCTTCGTCCAGTCTCTCCTGAAAATACTGGCTGTTATGAAGACCTGTCAACGTATCGATGGTAGTGAGCGTGCTTAATTCCTGGAATAATCGAGCGTTTTCTATACCCAACCCGATTTGTTTTCCTATTGAGGTCACCAGTTCTCTCTCTGCCGGATTGAATTTACAGCGGGAATTTCTTGCAACCACGAGAATTCCGCATATCTGCCCTATGCCGATAACAGGCGCGGTGAAAAATGAGTGGTCTCCGCCCGGCTGCAGCAAGTCAGCTATATAGTCGGTCGAAAAAGCGTCGTTAATACTTGCGGTATCCACCGCATCTATTTTCGATCCCGCTATCCTGTCGATCTCTTCATCGGTTAAGGATATGGAAGCTATCTGTTTGGTCATTTCAGGGGAGATCCCTGTAGTGGCTTTCAGTTGTAGTTTTTTTCTTTCCACATCGAATATATATACCATGCCGATATGAGCGCCGGTTATTTGAACCGTCTTCTTTACTGCCCTGTCAAGCATTTCCTGTAAGTCCAGGGTCTGGTTGACCGTTTGCGCAATGGTGTAGAGCGATTTAACGCGTCGATGTTCCCTTTCCAATATCTCGTGGTCCGCCATTTTTAAATGGAGGGATTCCACTTCATTGATTAGTTCCTGTTTTGTCTTGTCCTGAATATTCATTATTTTTCACAATCTGTAATAAGATAATTTAACCGGATAAAAATAAATGTCAGTTCCTTATCAGCCATCCCTCCTGTTACCGTTTCATCGTAAATATATCTATACAGTTACCGGAACCGACATCCGCTAAACCATAACTGTTATATTGTGATCGATTTTGTCAAACCTGCGATACCCGTTCCTGCCCTGCTCCTTTGCAATATACATTGATTTATCGGCGTTTTGAATTAATATATCAGCGCATTCACCATTGTCAGGATAGACCGCTATACCAATACTGGTAGTGATATGTATTTGTTTTTCATTCAGCATAAAAGGTCTGGCAAAAGCATCCAGTATTTTTTGTGCGACAATTTCTATATGGTCCGAAACATTTAAATGAGGCAAGAGAACCATAAATTCATCGCCACCCATACGCGCGATAGTATCGGTCTTTCGTAAAATACTTCTCAACCGCTCACTGACCAGCATCAACAGCCTATCGCCGCCCGTATGTCCCAGTGAATCATTGATGGTCTTAAAACCGTCAAGGTCGAGCATCATCACAGCCAGTCTTTTTCCCGTACGTGCCGTATCTTCAAGCGCCGTGGTGAGCCTGTCATAGAATAAAACACGATTGGGTAGACCTGTGAGCGAGTCGTGTGTCGCCATATGAGTGAGCTGTTTTTCCACCCGCCTACGTTCTGTAACATCACGTCCAATACTCAATATATACTCCCTGTTCTCCGAATGTATAACACGTGCATATACTTCTATCGGCATCATCACTCCGCCTTTACAATAGACCTCCGATATATACGTTGCATATCCCTTTTCCTTCAGCATTTCTTCATTCAGTCCCATTGTTTTCGAACACTCTTCAGTAAGGATATTGTGTATGTTCATATTCATATACTCTTCCCTGCTATAACCCAGAGATTTATATGCTACTTCGTTAGCGTAATAGATATTGCCGGAAAAGTCCCGTAGTGTGATCGCATCGGTTGCAGCGTCCAGCAAATCGGACTTCAATCTCAACTCCACTTCTACCTGTTTGCGCGAGGTGATATCCATAAAGCTGCCTACTGACGCCCTCCTGCCCCCGTAGAAAGTCGAGGTAACACGTTCCATTACCCACATAAGATCGCCGTTTCTTTTTACAAACCGGTATTCATATGAAAGATTGTTGACGCCTTTCAGGTTTTCTATAGCCCGCCGCCTGACAAACTCCCTATCGTCCGGATAAACATGATCGAGTGGACATTTCCCCACCAGTTCATCTTCACTAAAACCGGTACATTTCACAAAAAGAGCATTGCAATATGCCAGTTTCCCATCCTGAACGATATATATTCCCGTTTCAGCGCTTCGAATAAGCGCTTCAGCCAATTCTGCCGATGCTGAAATCACACCCATATTTCCATTACCGGGAAGGCCGGTCTCTCCTTAATATAAATTCGCGTGTACTGCTCATTTTATTGCATACGCATGTCACGAGCGGATACACCTTAGTATGCAACTCACGATTACAATAGTAAATAGTCCATTGGTAACTTTACGGATAGCAAAAAAGTCCTATTGATCCGATAAACAATTAAAATAACGGAATAAAGCAGTTTCTACAGGAAAAAGCAATTTCCAGTACTGCAAAATAGTACCGGCACGTAAGCCCCGGTGGAGATTTCCCTGTTTAACTCTTCTATTCTATTCTCTCCCTCTTGACTGATCAGCTTCACTTCTAGTACCGTATTATGTCAGGATACATGTAATGACACGCAGATTATTCGGAGGAATAGATATCGGTTCAACGATGACCAAAGTCGTTATAACGGCAGAGGAAGATATAGTTTCCTCGCTGGTGAAATCGACCACGCCGGAACAGAGGTTACTGGCATATTCGGCCATGGAAGAAGCGCTCGAACATGAACACATCCCTTTTAACGATATATCCTGTATAATCGCGACAGGGTACGGCAGGATTAACGTGCCCTTTGCGGACAAACAGGTTACAGAGATAACCTGTCACACCAGAGGAGTTGCAAAACTGATACCCTATGTCCGGACAATAATCGATATCGGAGGACAGGACTGTAAGGGCATTAAAGTAGCGGGAAATAGACCGGGCAATTTTGTAATGAACGACAAATGCGCCGCGGGAACAGGACGGTTCCTCGAAATTACAGCGAGAGCGCTGGGAGTACCGCTGGAGGAGATGGGACCCCTGTCCCTCACGTCGACTAATGCAGTGGAGATCAGCAGCACCTGTACGATTTTCACGGAACAGGAAGTGGTCAGCAAGCTGGCACAAGGTATTCCGCTCAACGATATACTCAACGGTCTTCATCAGGCGATCGCTACGAGAATATACCGTCTGGTCAACAGGCTGAAAATAGAAAGAGAAGTCGTTATAACCGGTGGCGGCGCGAAAAATATCGCTCTGATCAAAGCGCTTGAGAGCAAAATGAAGTTACCTGCGGTTGTTCCCGATAATCCTCTTATTACCGGTGCACTGGGCGCAGCATTGATAGCAAGAGAAATGACGGAGCAGGGATATACCAGAACGAATGGCCCTGATTCACAAGGAAGCCGTGATTTTCATGAAACAGAGAGGTAGTAGAACCACGAGATGAGTTACTATATCGGTATAGATATGGGTTCGGCTTTCGCAAAAGCCGTTCTTATCGAGGAAGAGAACATCCTGTCATATGCCATTTTACGTTCGAGCGGGAACTACAAACAGACAGCGGAACAGGTGGTCGGACATGCATTATCCGGTGCAGAGATATCCCGGTCATCTATCGCAGGCATCACGGCGACAGGTTACGGAGCGACCAGCGTGCCGTTCTCACAGAAAACATTTACTGAAGTTAGCTGCCAGGCAATGGGAATAGCACACCTTTTACCGGACGTCCGCACGATCCTCGATGCCGGTGATATGTACTGTCGAGCAGTCCGGACAGACGGCAAGGGAAAAGCATTATCGTTTTTAACCAGCGCAACATGCGCCGGTGGAAGCAGTCGCGTACTGGAAGTGGT
>CAZAIO010000088.1:0-11687 GCA_964485235.1 uncultured Dehalococcoidales bacterium | reverse complement strand
AGCATTTGAGATGAATAGAAGACGATGGCTATAATACCGCCCGGTTCAACCACGCGTATCATTTCTCTGAGCGGTGGCAAAGGGTCTACTGCGGCATATCCGACAAGGTTGGCGCTCCATGCCCATGAGAGAGCATTGTCGTCGAACGGCAATGCGTTCATATTCGCCGTACCGAAAGATACTCTTTCCGATAGTCCCGCCGCCTCCGCCCTTTTTTCTGCGTATGCTATAAATGCGGGCTCCAGGTCGATGCCGGTTATATGCCCTTTAGCTCCTACTGCGTCAGCCATTAAGATAACATGCGTGCCGATGCCGCAGCCTATATCCAGACCCCTGCTTCCGGAAGGAAGCTGCAAAGTCCGGATAGCCGAGCGTATGATGGGGCTAAACAGCGGGTCGGTCACCAGCAGGCTATGTAGATAGCTGTCCGTATCAGTCATTATGTGTATTCTCCCATTTCTTTAAAAAGCTTCTGGCAAGCTTTCTGGTCTTGGGGCTGTCGCAGTCAAGCGATCCCCGAACGAAGTCGATAATCCTTTCCTTCTCTACAGCTTCGGGATAATATTTGTCGAATGATTCGATCGCACCGCCTTTTATCAGCGGTTTACGTTCTTCCGTATGATGTGTTTTATCTATATCCAGCAGTTTTCCCGTGATCGCGCGTTCCAGTCCCGGCTTGGCCCGGACGATATCACCGGAGACCGCAGCGATATATACTGCGACGATCATACTTTTATCGTCGAGCAGGTTATAATATTTATCCATTATTTTCTCGAACCGGTTCTCTTTGTCGACTTTGGTAAGCCTCGCGATAATGTGGACCGCGCTCATTTTCCGGTATGAGTTAGCGTCTTCCAGAAAATTAGCAAAGTAGTCCCATTCGGGATAGAGCCGGTCGCCGTTTGTCTCGCTTATAGACAATAACACCTTATGGCAGTTGTACCTCAGTGTCTCGTCCTTCGAAGTAAGGCCTTCGAGTATCTCAGATAATAACGCATTGTCTGCCAGCACCTTCCCGGCGAGCGGAGCGATAGCCGGCTCTTTATCGTACATCTCGGGTAGCATCGGTTTCTCCTCCGGGCAGAGTTTTTTCTTCAAGCCATTTCACCATAACATCGAGCGCCAGGCCGGTATTGCCTATCTGGCAGTGGTTCTGTGCCTGTTCTTCCCTTGTAAATACTCTGCCGGTCACCGATCTTGCACCGGTCAGCGCTTTCATCTGCATGGCATGCATTTTAAAGGGAATGAAATGGTCCTCCCGTCCTGTAAGGATCAGGACATCCTGTATGACCTTTTCCGAATGAAGGTTCTTTGAATTCAATTGTTTTGCAACGTCCATTGCAGCCATAGGGGTCTTTTTACCGGCAATGTACATCAGGTTGCTGATCGTCCATGCATGCATTTTGTCCTTTTGCATCTTTTTAAGCGTTATCTTGTCCGAGTCGGCTCTCATGTATTTCGTGAAAAAATTGAACAGCATAATAGCCAGAGGGTTCTGGAATTTCATGTAATCGTATGCAATGCCGGATGCGATCACTCGTTTGACACGCGGCTCAAATGCGGCAGCCCTGAAGCAAAACCAGCCGCCCATAGAAATTCCCAGCAGCGTGACATCGTCACGTTCGAAATAGTCCAGTACTGCTTTCACCGGTTTTTCCCATTCGTAGTCCAGCACAAGGCCGGACTTCTTTCTCGCTCCGCCCTGTCCCGGCCCTTCAAAGGCAATCACTTCATAGCCGTGCTCCGAAAAATAGCACATCCAGGAGTAAAATTCCTCTATGAAAGAATCGAACCCTCCATGAATCACTATGGTGCTCTTCTTAATATTATTCGCAGGGCTTATCCTGATTGCCGGAAGGAAAGTCTCTTTATAGGGAACTTCGAATCGTTCGATTCTGTAATCTTTGAACGCAAGATAGAAGAGCTCGATGAATTTATCGTACAGGGACTCTTTATCCGGGTCGTTCCACATGGTATAGAACTCGGCGGCTCTGTAGTAGAATGCTGCGTTGACCGGCCTGTTTTCTGATACCGCTTCCTTTGCGAGCTTCAGCATTACCTCTTTCCAATCATCAAACGTGTCGATCTTCTGTCCGGCTTCTTTCATATCCTCAAGCCGGGCATATCCCAGTGAATACCAGCGGTTAAGCTGGAAATTGAAGACCTGGTCCTTATGAAATTCGTGGTATCCGACCGGGAACGCGAACTTGTTTTTCGTCATTCCATATTCCCCGAAAAACGAGAATGATTCTATCCGCCTGTTATCGAATTGTTACATATCGCGGTTGTTACTATACCAGTAAATATAGCCGGATTCAATCGTATAGGATTTTTATTGCTCTGAACTGTAATGTCGTACCTGTGGCAACCCGTTTTGAACAATCTGATGTTCGAACCCGGCGAAAGAAGGCTCTGCAATAAAGTAAGTCAGGTGAGAGAAGCACCGGCAGTCAGAGCTGCCGAAGCCGCGTATAGAAAGCTGCGCGCCCGGCAGAGCAGTGATTATCGCGTTCCATGTACATTCGAGTCTATCCAGCCCTTCGGTGTACCATATTTCTTTTATGGAAGCATGCTGTAACAGGTAATCGATATGCCAGTGCAGCCGTTTTTGCTGTTTGAGATGACGGTTCAACCTTCCCGAAAGGCTGCCGAGGGCACTGCCCGCGTATATATAGTATCCTTCGGTGAAATCGTGCATATCGAGCCTGCCTATCTGTATACGGACACCTTTTTTCAGGAAAGCCACCAGCGCATATGTACCGCGTTTCATGACGGTCTCATTCTACTGTATGGTTATATCGGAGGGCAATCAATGGATATGTCCGAAACCGGTTATTTCATAAGCCCGGGCAGGAACAGTACAACCTGGGGAACGAACAACAGGAGCGCAACTTCACATATATCGGCAATTAAGAACGGTATTATGCCCTTGAATATGGTTGACAGCGGCACATCGGGAGCAACTCCCGATATGATATACACGTTCATACCTATTGGCGGCGTGATCATTGCCATTTCCATTACACGGACTATTATGATTCCGAACCATATCGGGTCGAAGCCCAGGTGTGTAACCAGCGGGAAAAGGATGGGTATAGTGAGCAGGACCATTCCCATCGCATCGAAAAAGCAACCGAGAATTATGTATACAAGTATAACGAGCCCCATAATCCCCATTGGAGGAATGGACAGTCCGCTTATTATCTCTGCCAGGCGGGTCGGCATGTTAGTCACTGCCAGGAAGTAGTTGAATATCAGGGCGCCGATCAATATACCGTAAATCATACCGGCCGTTTTCATGGTTTCAAGGAGCGCCTGTCCCAGTTTTTGTCTGTTGAGGCGTTTTCTGATCAGAGTGATGACGATAGCTCCGAAAGCTCCTACGGCACCGGCTTCGTTCGGTGTAAACCAGCCGATAATAAGTCCGCCGAGCACGAGGACGATCAATATGAGTACTTCACCGGTAGTTGAAAGAGCTTTTACCTTTTCGGTAAACGTGTATTGAGGTCCTCGGGGACCAAGGCGGGGGTTAATCTTGCAGAGAATAAAAATAGTAACTATATAGAAAACGGCTTCAAGTATTCCGGGTATTATTCCCGCGATAAAAAGTCTCCCTATAGACTGTGCCGTTATTATTCCATAAATGATTAACACTCCGCTTGGCGGTATCAGGACGCCCATGCTTCCGCCGGAAGCAACCGCACCGGTAGCCAGCCCGGGGTCATATTTGTACCTTTTCATTTCCGGAAGGCTCACCAGTCCCATTGTAGCCGCTGTTGCTACGCTTGATGCGCTAATAGCGGCAAATGCGGCGCAGCCGCCGACTGTAGCCATTGCCAGCCCGCCCCGCAAATGGCCCAGCCATTTGGCGGCAAGCCCGTATAGGTCCTGGCCTAAACCGCTTACAAAGCACACATGAGCCATAAGTAAAAAGAGAGGAAGCACGGCAAAAGAATAATCAGATACCGTTTGAAAAGCAATAAGCGCTGCATTGCTTATTGCTGCAGTCCCTGATACCAGGTACCAGAATCCTCCTATGCCGATAAGCGCCATGCTGGTGCCGATAGGCAGTCCGAGCGCTAAAAACACAAAGAGAACGGCGAGACCAATAAATCCAACATCAATCGGGTTCATAAGAGTGTTTTTTCCTTAAGATAATCGTGAATAGATTGCCTACCAGGACCAGACAATACATAACAAGTCCCAGTACCCATACGCATCTAAAAGGCAGGTAAGGTATATAGAGCATTTGAGTCACTTCTTTAAGCCATTTATCTAGGAGAACTGTAGTACTTGAATAGGCAATTGTTGCCCAGACGATCAGGGTGACCAATGTGGTAAAGGCGCCAAGAATAAGTTGGTTTCGCGGCGAAAGTCTGGATACTACGATATTCATGGCAATATGACCTTTATGGATAGCCGTATAGCTCAGGGAGAATGCAACACCTATCACTGTGATCAGGCTTACCAGTTCATAGTGCCCCGGTATCATATGCCCGAAGAACCTTATGATAACGTTGATAACTATAATGAGCACAACCACCAGAAGGAAAATGCTCCCGGCAATTGTTCCTCCCTTTACTATACGGCTTATAACGTTTACAAAACGATCCATATTACTTTTACATTATCTGAAAATTTATCTATAAACTTATATTTATCGTGTACTATTACAATTTCGCCTGAAATGCTTGTTTGTTAAAAGTTATTTATTATTGGTATTTATCTGCCAGAGCCATCACTTCGTTCAAAATTTCGGTTCCGTGATAACCCTTCTCATCAAGTTTTTTAGCTATTTCGGTGCAGACCTCATGGTACGTTTTAAAGAATTGGTAAGACTGCTCTGCCGGAAGTTCAATAAATTCCATTCCTGCGTCCTTGGCTGCTGCCAGTCCTACCTCGTTGGCTTTCCAGAAAGCTTCATCTTCTGCGTTATTCCAGAACTCGATGTTGTCATCGAAAACCTTCTGAATGTCTGCCGGTAAGGAGTTCCAGGCGTCCATATTCATAAAATTCTGCGGATAAGGACTGTAGGATACATCCAACAAGGTCACATATTTTGCGACCTCGTAAAATTTGAAAGTACCTATAGCTTCCCATGGCACGAATGAACCGTCCAGGATGCCTTTTTGCAATGAAATGTATACCTCACCCATGGATACTCTCGCTCCCTCGCCGCCGAGCTTCTTGATCACTTCTATGTCCGGTCCACCGCCTTTCATAGCCATACCTTTTATGTCTGCAATCTTGCGGACCGGTTTGATGCTGATGAGCTGGTTGTTATTACCACCTACCACTTCAAGGATTTTCCAATCAGCGTATTCCTGGTTCAGTTCGGGGAATTTCGCACGGACTTCGGTGTCGATTTTCCTTCGTAATTCCTGATCAGCTATACCATAGTAAAAAGGCATGTAGTTTGTGCTGAGTTCAAATCCGGTGGCAGTATAGCCTATGCAGCACCATCCGATATCGAATACACCCTGACTGAGTTGCGAGAAAGCTTCCATGGGATTAATTAAAGTACCACCCCAGTAAGGCGTGATTTTTACGCGTCCGTTTGTATCACTTTCTATTTTATTTATCCATTCCTGAGCAGCGATTGCATATGCATTAGGTGCAGCCCAGGGTGTGGCATAAGTCAATTCTATCGGTTTTTCAGCGGCCGGTGTCGACGGCGTTGACGGTGTCGACGGTGTCGACGGCGTCGATGGAGTTGAAGGCTCCGGTTTACTGCAGGCACCTAACAACAGTGACCCTATCAGGATTAATCCCAGCATAATGAATAAAAACATTTTCGAGTATTTCATATCTTTCTCCTCTCCTCTGAAGCTATACGAAGCTTGATACTTCTCAACGCTTAGTCCATAGGCATCCCCCCTATCTACGAACTTGTTTTTAAAGGTGTCAGACTACTTCGTTGCAGCCCGTATAGTACTATATTTTGTAATAAAAATGCTATCTTATAATGTAGCGTAACTTGAAGATTTTAACTTACATTAACTCAATATTCAATCATCCTTTATAGCCAACTAATGGTGTACATAGGCTGGCTATTAGATGGTATACTTTTGGTGCGGTCAAGAATATAGTACAATTGATTTTAATGGAACAGCAGGCCGAAGATAAAATTTCTGACAATCAGGCGACACAAAACGGCAGAAAAATAAAAATTATTTTAGCCGACGATCATTCTTTAATACGCAAGGCGTTGACTGAAGCATTCCGGAAACAGCCTGACCTTGAAGTTATAGCAGAGGCTGAAAATGGCGAGGAGGCAGTCAAACTTGCCGAGGAAAAGCAGCCGGACATAATCATCATGGATATAAGTATGCCGAAGCTTAACGGGCTGGAAGCTACGAAAATCATAAAAAAGAATAATCCGGAAATAAATATACTTGTATTGACCATCCATGACGAAATGGAACATATACTCGGGATACTCGAAGCGGGCGCTGATGGATACCTGATAAAGAATGCCAGTGAAGAGGAGATAATTCTTGCGGTGAGAGCCCTGTTCCTGGGTGAGACCATTCTTTCTCCTTCGGTCTCACAAAAGATTTATAAATATGCCTTTCAATTTGTAACGAAGCCTGTAGAATTCGATAAAAAAGACAGGTTGAGTATCAGGGAGATAGAACTCCTTAAACTGTTAGCTAAAGGTCTTTCAAATAAAGATATTGCCCAGAGGTTACATTTGAGTCTGCGTACCATAAAGAGTTACCTGGCAGACCTTTTCTCCAAAATAGGGGTAACATCGCGTACTGAAGCAGTGATTTTATGTTTACGCAAAGGGATCTTAACTATTGAAGACCTGGACTAACGGGATGCTTCGTACATATGATAGACATCAAAATATTTAAAATCGGTGGCATTCTTAGAAGTCCTCATTTCTGGATCGTTACATGTATTTCATTGCTCATTATGTTTATTTATTTTGGCTGGCCGTGGAGGGTATGGCAGCTCACTCACGGGATCTGGCAGTATTTTCCGTGGCTCTCCTACCTGTATCCTCTTGCACGATTTGAAAGCGCAAATCATCTGGTAGGAATACTGTTTTTTATACCGATTATATACGCCGCGGTCGTATTTTCCTGGCAGATCACCCTGGTAGCTTCTCTCTTTGCCGTTGCCGGGGTCCTGCCGGAAATTATCGGGATGTGGCAGCTTACCTCTGTTGTTACCAATGTGATAATTCTGATATTGCCTTTTATGATCATCCTGATTACGAATATTGAACTGGAACGACGCATGCAGAATAAAAAGCATCTGGCTGATCGCGAAAGGGAAAGAAAGACCTATATTTCCAAAATTATCGAGTCCGAAGAAAAAGAACGAAAGCTTATTTCTCAGGACCTGCACGATGACATTCTGCAATCTTTAACAGCTATAACATATAATCTCAACAGCCTGGTTTCGAATGAGCATTCATTGCCCGAGCCTTTAAAACAAAAGGTCGAATCGATCAAAGATCTGACCAATACAACAATTGATGATACCCGAAGAATATGTAAGCGGTTAAGGCCGAGCGTACTGGATACTATGGGCATGGTCCCGGCGTTACGCTGGCTTGTGGAAACAACGAACAGCCACTGTTCAATCGATACCCGTATTGTTTTTAAAGGGACTGAACGAAGACTTCCGGATAATCTGGAAACAGCATTGTTTCGCATTCTACAGGAGGCGTTATTCAATATCAGACGGCATTCGAAAGCAAAGAAAGCGGTCGTCACTCTCGATTTCGCCGATGATGCAATCAGAATAATGATCCAGGACGATGGAGAAGGGTTCATGCTTACACAAAGGCTGGACAGCCTGGCTCTCGACGGTAAACTGGGCCTGATGGGGATCAAGCAGCGCGTGGAGTCTTTTAACGGCGAGTTTGAGATCTATTCCAGACTGGGCGAGGGTACCCGATTGATGATTAGAGTCCCGAAACAACATTAACTCCCCTTGAAGAGTATCTGTTCTTTCTTCCGGTTGAACACAATTTAAAGCGGTATGTTATTCTTCCAGTCTTATATTGAGCAGTGGTTCGAAAACCTTTGAGACCGAGTCCATATATTCCTGTGCAAGTACGATCGAGCTGACTATAGTCGTGATGAGGGACCATGCGTCCAGTCCTCGTTCCTGTGCTCTCATGAAACTCGCAGACGCTTCAGCTGCTTTAATACAACTGCTCAGGGCAATCTCAAACCCTTTTTGTATCTCGGCAAGCTGTTTGTCCTTCGGTTTCCGCAGTTTGCGCATCGCTCCCAGCACCGGACGTAATGTAAGACTGCTCGCCATGATGGTATCAAGGCTTACCGGAAGTTCTCCCGACCGGAGCCTTTCGGGATCGGCAATGTACATGATGATAGGCGCTGCTTTTTCGTACAGGGGGAGGAACGACTTGAACCATTTAAGCCTTTCTTCGGCGGCTGTTTTTGCCATTACACTGCTTCCCTTCCTGCTTACAGCTCTTTCTACGGTAATTCAGTCCTCTCAACAATGATAGAACTTGTCTATTCATCAGTCAATATAATGTATATAAATATGACGGTCAAAGATCAAGCCGTAAGTATGCAAATACCATCAAATCACAGTAATTGATTACATTTTGAGAATAATAAAGTGATCGAAGATATTAATTTGCCGAGAGAGCTTTATGGAGCGCAAAATATGCAGGTTTCGGGTTCAGGTTGTTATCAAATAGTGTAGGGTCCGCACGTGCAGAATTCCGGCTTAACCACGAATATGTATCTACAATACCCCACATACTAATGCTCTCACATACACCGGATTCAAGACAAGCTTCCATAATAGTTCCGTACATTGACGCTTGTATCTCATAGCGCTCTTCTGTGGTGCCTTCAAGATTGGTAAGATCTATATCCAGTTCAGTAATATGCACAGGTACATTGTAGCTCCTCATTGTTTCAATAAGGTCCTGTTTATCAAGAGGAATGGAGCCGTCCAGGTGCATTTCCAGACCGACACCATCGATCAGATTGCGGTCTTTCAGACGCCGGACAATTTCTCTCGTGAATTCTGTCGTAATTCCTGCAGAACGATGGTTATCATAATCGTTATAAAGGAGTATAGCGTCGGGATCAATGTTCCTTATAGTCTGATATACGATATCAATATAGTCGAGCCCTAATCTGTCATAGAAGAAGTCCGTACGTTTGTGGAAGAGAAGAGTAGCTTCTTCAACGGGGATCCACATTTTAACCTGTTCTTTATATTTTGATACGATTTCTGTTACGTGGTTTGTAAGAATCTGTAAAACCTCTTCATTATTAAAACTGGAGAATACAAGCCAGTTCGGCAGGTCTTCGGGAAAAATAATAGCATGTCCGCATATCTCCATATTTTTTGATTGAGCGAACATGATCTGCTGGTCGGCTGATTTGAAATCGAATTTTCCCTGTTGCCGTTCTGTTTCGTTCCACGTTAGTCCATTATATATAACTGCCAGATTAAATTCATTGCCCACCAGTTCCCGCCACCTGGTACTTGAGAATGCCTGGGTCGGGAAATAGGTACCGACATACATTTGTTTTTTATCGGCAAGTTGTCGTAAGGTCAACTCTTCCAGTGATTCGGTGGTTGGTGTCTCCTGCCGGTCGGAAGAACCTGTAACAGCTTCATCCGGTGTGGTAACGTTTGGGTTTTGCGGTGTCGTAGAGGTTGGCGGTTGTTTCTCAGGTACTGAGGAGTCAATATCCTGTTTAGAAATACAGGTGATAGATGTTATACACAATAGAAGTAGACAAACAATCAGAGCCTGTCTTCTATAAAGGTTCATTTTCCACATGCGTGCACCCCTTCACTTTAAAGTTGCTGACAGGTAACATTATAACAGACAACAATAGGTGAGAATATTATATGTTGAAGTATGAGTTGTATTGCCGCCAGTTCACAAATATGTCTATAATTCCCTCTTATTAATGCGTCCTGCGACGGCTTTCAAGGTTATATATCGCGGCCATCGCGACAAGGACAAGCAATGCAGCGGACAGGAAAGCGATATCATAACTCTGACTAATGTCGTAGATATAAGCGGCAAGGAAGGGGCCTATCGCTCCGCCGAGCGCCCAGGAAAACGCAATGAGCCCCATTATCGCGCCGACCGATTTCATGCCGAATAAGTGCGGGATCATCGCCGCGCGCAGCGGATTGGTGCCGCCGAAGCCGAAGCCGAATATCATTGCCAGGACAAGGAACATCCATAGGCTATCCGCGCTGATAAAAAGGAACAGGGCGACTGCCTGAAGTCCCAGAAAAAATAGAAGCGCGCCCCGGTTGCCCAGACTGGCGGACATGGGCCACGCAGTAAAAATCCCGGCAATACTGATGCCATTTAAAAAGGTGAATATCAACGCAGCGGACGTCGGCGCTATTCCGATATCTGTAGCGTATGCGACGAGATGAACTGAGACAAAGAAGAATACGATACTGTTAATGAACGTGAAGATAATGAGCATCCAGAACGGCACGGACCTGATTGCTTCGCCTGTGGACCATTGCCTTTGGTGGGAAGTAGTGCCGTCTTCTGTGGCTGTCTTGACCGTATTGCGGTTTCCGCCGGAAAAGCTTTCAGGTACGGGCGGTTTCTTGCCCGTAGCTATTATAGCGGGGATTGCTGTAATACAAACGAGGATTGCAAGCGTCGAATATGCGGAAGACCAGCCGTAACTGCTGATAATACAGGCGAGAAAGGGGGGCAGTATCATGTTTCCGGTCGCAGGCCCCAGCGTAATAAAGCTCAACGCCAGTACCCTTCGTTTCACAAACCACTTGGAGACCGTGGCATTGAGAGGCGCCCACGATGTGCCCAGGCATATACCGATGAATATGCCAAAGAAAATGTACAGCTGCCATATCGAGTGCAGGTGCGATAGAAGCAGATAGCCCAGCCCGCCGGCTATAGCCCCGCACGCGAGAATAACCCTAGCCCCGTATTTGTCCGTTAGCCGCCCCATGATAACAGCGACAAGTCCGTAGACTACCTGGACCGTCGACATAGCGCCGGAGGTCATGGCCCTGGTCCAGCCGAATTCCGCTATGAGCGGTTTAAGAAAAACACCGAACGAACCCATTGATCCCCAGAAACCGCTCATCAGCAGCGCAGCTGTGCCGACTACCAACCAGCCGTATGATAGTCCTGTTCTTTTAGAAAGAAAGGTCTTGATCATAGGAATCGTCTTTACCCGAACGACTCACTATTATAAACGAATTCGACGGAAAATGTTCAAAATGGCATTTTAGAACTTAATATAGTATCAATTTCAGATAACACGCCGGAGTATTTCGACGGTTAATGGTAATGATTCGGAATTTGAATGCCTGTCTCTACTGCGTTCAGTACGGTTCCGTTTCTTTTTCCAGCTTTTCCAGCGGTGCCAGCCCGAGCAATAGCTTCCTGGTGCCGGATGTCTCGAAGTTCACGGTAACCTGACAGTCATCACCCATTGGGACGCAGTTCATGACAACACCGTTGCCGAACATTGCATGACGTACATAATCGCCGGGGTTCAGGTTGGGCGGCGGTGTCATTACAGGCCGTTCGGTCTTCTTCTTGCGTAAAAGCTCGGTGACCGGTGTAAAATCGTCCTCATTATAGGACGTATCACGTTCGGTATCCGCGCGGAGCGCGCCGTAATCTCTGTCCCACAAGCCCTTTGTCGAGATCAGGTGGGACGGGA
>CAZAIO010000087.1:2576-11730 GCA_964485235.1 uncultured Dehalococcoidales bacterium | reverse complement strand
GCTTTTTTAATTATCTGCGAAAGGTATTTTCCCAGCCCGTCATGAGTCATACCCCGTTCAACCTTCACGCCTGTCTTCGGCACATCACAGAACTTGAACGTATTATTCGGCAAGGTATAGATCGCTTCGGACAGGTCTTTGCCGACCTTATTGATATCGATGTCAAACGCTGCTACGAAATTAATATCTTTTATATGGTAACCGCCGAGATTGACATGCATCAGTCCTGGAACGAAGTCCTCTTCTTTGGCGTTTTTATAAAAGTGAACACCCTGGACGAGAGAAGAAGCACAATTGCCTACACCGATAATTGCTACATTTATTTTACCCATTGATTTTCTCCCTCATTTTGATATTTCGTTTGAGCATACGAATATCCATAATTTTTTCCTTCTTTCTGTTAGTTGATAACCATTTTTGAGGACCTGACAGGCCGTACCGGCTTCTCAGATTCGCGCAATACTACATACGAAAATATATGTTTATTCTTTTCGAAACCGCCAACCGGAACTAATTCTTTCTTTAACATGTCACAAAATCAGCGAATACATTATAGACGCTATACTTGAATACAGCAATATTTTATGTTATTTTCAACATATGATTTATGATTTTCATACGCACACATTTCACAGCGACGGGGTGCTTTCTCCCGTCGAACTGATTCACCGGGCTTTTGTCCAGGGATATACTGCTATCGGCGTGACCGACCATGTAGCCACCGGCTCCCTGAAAAGAATAATAGAAGAGGTCAACGAGGACTGCGAGCTCGCCAGGAAACATCTGGATATCATTGCAATTCCCGGAGTGGAGCTGACACACGTTCCTCCCGGGGCTATATCAGACGCCGCTAAAAAAGCAAAAGAACTCGGGGCATGGATCGTGGTAGTCCACGGAGAGACCACGATCGAACCGGTGCCGCCTGGTACCAATCTCGCTGCGGTCAAATCTCCGTTTGTCGACATCCTTGCCCATCCGGGGCTTATCACTCCCGAAGAGGTAGCGATTGCCCGTGACAACGGTGTGTTCCTCGAGCTTTCTTCCCGGCGGGGCCATTCCACGACGAACTTTCACGTTGCATCGCTCAGCAATAATACGGGAGTAAAGCTCCTCGTGGACTCCGATGCACATACGGAGGACGATTTGCTTACGAAAGAACGGACGATTGAGATACTTACCCTGGCAAACGTTCCCTCCGATCAACACAAGCTGATACTGGAACAGAACCCTTTACTTTTGCTTGAAAAGATCGGTAGAGCGCACCCTTCTATAAAGAGCATCCGGTAAAGCCTAGCTTTTCCCGATCCTGAACACCTTGGTCCCACAGCCGCGACATGTGCCGCTTACAGCAGGCCTTCCGTTTTTCAGAGTGACGTTTTTCGCGTCCTTTATATCAACCTTTTTTCTGCATTTAAAACAATATGCCTGTGCCATATACCGACCTCCTCAGGTACACTGAAACATATCTATTATATATGCGATGTCAACAAGGGTATTCGCTCTTTTACGGATATATTCAATTATTACGGAGCTATTACAGGATTTTTCTTCCGGCTTAATAGTTGTCTCCGGCGAATACCCTTTCCGGATGCCAGACTTTTTCATCCTGTTTATAGCGTAATATCGCGATAAAAGTGCCGTCGGCGGCATGAGCGCGTAAATACGGCGTGGAAAGGCTGTACCTGTCGTCCAGTGTGACCGGGCGTCCGTTCTTCACAGCAAATTCGTCTTCCCCGTTCATAACGACCGTTTGCCAGCCGGCAAGAGGGCTTTCAACAGGATGGAGGCATGTGTCCAGCATGTTCCGGTGATACATCTGCTCTATCTCGTCGGGCGTGAGTGCATCTTCGATACTGAAGGTGCCGCACCTGGTCCTGATCAGGTCTGTCAGATGTGCGCCGCATCCCAGTATCCGGCCCGTGTCATGTGCCACCGTACGAATATAGGTCCCTTTGCTGCATTCTATCAGCACCTTTATTACCGGCAGGTTTGCCTCTATCATCTCGATCCTGTAAATCTCGACCTGTCTGGGCTTCAACTCTACGTGAATACCGGCGCGGGCAAGGTCGCAGGAGCGTTTGCCGCGATATTTAATTGCGCTGTATTGTGGCGGGACCTGTTCTATGGTGCCCCGGAAAGAGGCGAGTGCAGTTTCCACCCGCTCTACGGTGATTGATGTTGTGTCGCTCTCTCCGGTTATCGTCCCTTCCCTGTCATATGTATCCGTGGCGATGCCGAGACGTATCTCTGCAACGTATGTTTTATTGCTGTCGATGATATAGCGGACGATCCGCGTTGCCTGTCCCAGACATACGGGAAGTACGCCTGTTGCCATGGGGTCCAGCGTACCGGTATGGCCGGCATGTTTCTCTTTGAGTAGACGTTTTAAACGTGCCACTACGCCGAACGATGTCATGCCTTCCGGCTTATTCACATTCAATATGCCGTTCATGCTCGATGCTGCGGTCTGCCTGTGTGGCCTGTTCGATTAACTGGAGTATATGAGTGCCCACTTCGATGGAGTCGTCGAACTGAAAGATGAGGTCGGGCACATGTCTTAGCGTTAGCTTTTTAGCGATTTCACGGCGCAGGAACCCGGATGCCGACTGGAATCCCTCTATTACGCCTTCCCTGTCTACATCATCGCCTATAGAGCTTACAAAGACCTTCGCAACGCTCAGGTCCGAAGAAGTGACTACCCTTGTGACGGAAATAAATGTGTTGAGCCTGGGGTCGTTGATTCTTTCCTGAAGCAGTTCGCTGATTTCCTGCCTGATAACATTGCTGATGCGTTCGGACCTTCTTGTCATGGCCACCTCCTTACTAGAGAATATTTCTTACTCACAGCGCAGGAAGCAGAATGTGGGTATATCTGATTGAACCGGACAGTCTAGGTGACTTTTTCCTTATGATAAAATTGCAGAATATCGCCGGCCTGAAATTCCTCAAAATTGTCCACTCCCACTCCGCATTCAAGGCCTGCGGATACTTCTTTTGCATCATTTTTAAAGCGCTTCAAGCTGTTCACCCGTGATTCATGTAACACCTTGTTGTCGCGTATTACCCGCACAAATGCATCCCTGGTCGCCTTCCCGTCTTTCACCACGATGCCCGCAACCTTTCCTTTCTTTCCTACTTCGAATACCGCTCTCACTTCGCCGTACCCGTCGATGGCTTCGGCATATGTCGGTTCGAGCAGTCCTTTCATTGCTTTTTCAACATCGCCTATAATCTCGTAAATAACGTCATAGAAGCGGATGCTGATGCCCTCCATTTCGGCAAGGCGTTGTGCTCCCGAATCGGGCCTGCTATTGAACCCTATAATGATACCCTGCGATGCCAGTGCGAGCATTACATCGCTCTCCGTAATGCTTCCGCTGTTCGCGTGGATTACTTTCACCTTGACATGCTCATCGCTTAGCTGCTCCAGAGAGTCCCTTATAGGCTCGATGCTTCCCTGTACATCGGTCTTGAGGACAATATCGAGTTCCTTGGCAGCACCGCTCATCACCTGCGCTGAGAAATCGCTCAGACTCAGCGTCCTTGTTGAAGAGATGAAGTCCTGGTGGGCGTAGCGCTGTTTATCCAGGATCGACTTTGCCTCGCGGTCGTCGCTGACAGCCTGGAAAAAGTCTCCCGCAACGGGGACTTCGTTGATTCCCAGTATTTCCACAGGAGTAGAAGGCTCGGCGATTTTAATGCGTTTTCCGGAATCGTTGAGCATAGCCTTTACCTTGCCGAAGGTATTCCCAACCACGATGGTATCGCCCATGTGGAGCGTGCCTTTCTTTACGAGCAGTGTAGCGAGTGAACCTTTTGTTTTATCGAGCTTGGCTTCTATTACGACACCCTCGGCCGGACAGTTTGCCTCGGCTTTAAGCTCCAGTATATCGGCAACCAGTAGAAGGTTTTCAAGGAGGTCTTCGATTCCTTCCTTTTTCTTCGCGGAGACAGGTACGCATACGGTCTCGCCGCCCCATTCTTCTATAAGCACCCCCGCATCGGCAAGTTGTTGTTTTACATGGTCGGGGTTCGCGTTTGCCTTATCTATCTTGTTCAACGCCACGACGATGGGCACTTCAGCAGCCTGTGCGTGGTTGATCGCCTCCAATGTTTGAGGCATGACCCCGTCGTCCGCCGCGACTACGAGCACGGCAATATCCGTAACGCGTGCACCGCGTGCCCGCATTGCCGTGAACGCCTCGTGGCCCGGTGTATCGAGGAAGGTGATCTTTCTTCCTTCCCTTTCAATCTGGTACGCGCCGATGTGCTGCGTAATTGCGCCTGCCTCTGTATCGATCACGTTACTTCTGCGAATTGCGTCGAGCAGGCTGGTCTTTCCATGGTCCACATGTCCCATGATGGTAATAACGGGCGGCCGGGGGACCATGTTTCCTTCCTGTTTCTTTCCGGCGGTCTTTCCCTTTTCCTTTGCCTTCTGCTTCTCCGCTTTGAAGCCGTATGCACCGGCAACAGCAGCGGCGATGCTGAAATCGATCGTCTGGTTGATATTCGCCATAATGCCGTTGCGCATGAGCTGCTTGATTATTTCAACGGCATTTACATCGAGCAGCGCAGCCAGTTGTTTCACGGTCACCACGTTCGGAAGCGTGACCGTCGGCACCTTGCGCGCAGTGCTTTTAGGCTTCTTTGTAGCTCCGGTACCGGCAACTGTTGTATCTTGTGCAGCTTTATCCATTACGTACTCGCATCCTTTTTCGGCAGGCTTTCACTATATTCAATCAACATACGACGATTTTCTTCAGTAAGCTTGGTCCGCAGGGCATATTCCAGGCGGTTCTTTTTCAGTCCCGCTTCCCAGCACTCGTAGACCGGGCACAAATACGCGCCGCGTCCTGTTTTCTTCTTTTCCAGGTCTATTTCAACCTTTCCTTCATTTGAGACAAGGCGTACCAGGTCGCGTTTATCGCTTGTATTTTTACAGGCGATGCAGCTTCGTTGAGGTATGTGTTTCGGCTTGACCGCCTGTCCTGCATTGCTATGAAAATTCTTCTTCTTCGCCATAGGACTCTTTCTTCGGGCGTACTTTCTTGTGTTTCGCTTTCCCTTCAAGTTTTTCAGCGCCCTTTTTACCGCTCTTTCTTCTTCCCGAGTCGCCCCGCGAGGGAAGTATATCTTCGGCAAAACGTATCTGGGACGACCGTTCCGATGATTTCAGGTCGGTAGCCAGAACGAACTCGAATCCATCCAGCGTTGCTTCTTCCTGTTCCTCCGGTTCTTCTTCTTCCTCTGCCGCCTCCTGTGCCTTCAGTTCTTCCTCTTCCAGCAGTTGTCTCAGGAGTTCATCTTCTTCCATTGTCTCCATGCCGGTCGCGGCAGGCGCTTCATCAGGAGCAGCTTCGGCTACCGGTGCAGTTTCAACCGCTGCTTCCGCCGGTACGGAGGCTGCCTCTTCCTCAACTGCGGGGGCAACAGCCTCTTCCTCTACTGCTGCTGCTCTAAGCGCAGCCTTTTCCGCTTCGTATGCAGACTGACTCTTTATATCGATCCGCCAGCCGGTCAGCTTGGCGGCGAGCCTGGCATTCTGTCCCTCTTTTCCGATTGCCAGGGACAACTGTTTATCGGGAACGGCAACAAGCGCCGTGCCGTCAGCTTCATTAAGCTCGACAGTGGCGACCTGTGCCGGACTGAGCGCATTGGAAATAAAAAGCTTCGAGTCATCGTACCATTGTACTACATCTATCTTTTCATCGTTCAGTTCATTGACGATGTTCTGTATTCGTATTCCGCGCAGGCCCACGCAGCAGCCGACGGGATCGATCCCTTCCTGCCTTGCCGCAACAGCTACCTTGCTCCGGAAACCCGCTTCACGGGCGACAGCCCTCAGCTCGACGGCTCCGCTGTGTATCTCCGGTACTTCAAGCTCAAAAAGCCTGCGTAAGAGGTTGCGGTGCGACCTTGATAATATTATCTGAGGCCCTTTTCCCGTCTTGCTTACTTCCAGAAGATAGAACTTCATCCTCTGTCCGACGCGGTACCGCTCATTGTGGACCTGTTCGTTCAACGGGAGGATTGCCTCTGCCTTGCCGAGGTCCACGGTAATATAGTCAGGTGTAATACGCTGGACCATGCCGGTGATCACATCGTCTTCACGGCATGTAAATTCTTCGAAGATTGCATGGTGTTCAGCTTCATGCAACCGCTGTAAGATCACCTGTCGCGCTGTCTGCGCGGCAATGCGCCCCGCATTCGGCGGTGTAGCCTCGATATTAATAAATTCACCGACTTTTATATTCTTGTCCAGTTTTTTTGCATCCGTGAGGGATATCTCGATACTGGGACTTGCCGGATGCTCAACTACTTCTTTTTTAACAAATACTTTTACTCCGCCGGTGTTTGGGTCTATTTTGACGGTGATATCCTGATTGCCTGAAAAAGAGTTTTTCTTGTATGCTGAGACAAGAGCGGATTCAACCGCTGCCAGAACTACTTCCTTCGACAGATTTTTCTCAGCCGATAGTTGGGTAATGGCAACCATAAATTCGGTTTTCATGGTTCATCTACCCCCATTCACTAATCGCATTTTTCACATGTTAATAAAAAAGTGGGAGCTTTGCCCCACTTTTCAGAAAACACATTTTGTTTGGTTTAAAATTAGTGTAGCACAAACACACCGGAAATGCAAACTCTTCTATGTGAAAAATGTGAAAAAATCGAATTACCGGGACCGGCTTCCGGCGCCGGCCGGGCAGGAAAGGGTATGCAGCGTTTGAATGAACAACGTTCCTGAATGAACGGATCTCAGCGTTAGACCCTGCCGAAACGACGCTGCCTTTTGCTGAAGGACTTCAGCGCATGGTCGATGTCTTTCCTGCCGAAGTCCGGCCACAGCACGGGAGTAAAATATATCTCGGTATAGGCATTTTGCCAGAGGAGGAAATTGCTCAGGCGCATCTCTCCGCCGGTACGTATAAGCAGGTCAGGATCGGGAATGTGCGACGTGTAAAGATAGTGCCGCACGGTGTGCTCGTCTATGTCGTCGGGTCTCAGTCCTCCGGCAACGATACGTTTCACTGCCTGTACTATCTCGTCTCTGCCTCCGTAATTAAACGCCACGCACAGCGTAAGCCCTTCGTTGTCCTTTGTCTCTGCGGTCGCCTGCTTTATCTTCTCTTTAATACTCGCAGAAAGTCCCTCGGCATTGCCCAAATGGACGAACCTGATCTTTTTTTCCATGGCGTATGAAATACTGCCTTCGATCTGAGCTTCAAGAAGCTCGAACAGGCCTTTCACCTCGTCGCGCGGGCGGTTCCAGTTCTCGGTCGAGAATGCGTACAGCGTTAGATAGGGGATATTATATTCGATGAATGTGTCGATGACTTTCTGGGCGCTCAGCACGCCCATTTTATGTCCTTCCATCCGGGGCAGGCGGCGTTTTTTTGCCCAACGCCCGTTTCCATCCATGATTATCGCAATATGTTCCGGTACAGGATTGATGCTGAGAGGTGGATTTATTTCATTCATATTTTAAACGAAGTGGTCTGTTCCGGTCCTATGAGATATTATCGAGGTCTTCTTCATATAATACGATATTATATCATTAAAGAGGTTATGACTGTATGCTCACGAGGTAATAAAAAATGCCGCGTATCCGTGTCCGCAGGAAAATTGTTGTTTTTCCTGCATTATTCCGGATACGCTCCGCAAAGAAAAAACCGGACACCTCCATACGAAGAAGGAGTCCGGTTTCAAGTCAAATAACTGTTAAAGGGTACGTAGGTTATTTCTTTCCTATTCGGAACATCTTTGTCCCGCAAGTAGGGCATACGCCTTGCGTTGCTGGTTTGCCGTTCTTCATAGTGATAGATTTGGCATCCTTCATCTCTTTCTTCGCCCGGCACTTCATGCAATACGCCTGCATAAGTTCACCTCCTTTATAGTTTGAATAGATAATAGCTATTTATGAATACGATGTCAATAGCTTTGACCCGCTTCGCGGCAATAAAATGAGCAAAGGGCGGCGTGTCGATGGATGCAGCCTTGAGCTCGATTGGTTCCATATTTATATCAACGTGGCAGTTTTTAAAACGTTTATCGCTCAAGAGGGGTTTTTAAGGAAAATTCTGCAATCGTTGTCATCCGGACTATTATGAGGGAGAGATGAAGAAGGCAGGAGGGGTAAAAGAAGGGTGGCGTGTATTCATACACGCCACCCCATATTTCTCTGTAAAGTTATACTGTACGGCTTTTTATTGCGTGCACAGCTTGGCTATATTTTCCGGCAGCAGGCTTAGATCACTTGCCAGTGCAGGTACCTGGGGCACCTGGAAGTTCCGCTCCATGATCGCATTCCCGTCCTTGCTGATGAGAAACTCGATCCATTTGGCAGCCAGGTCCGGATTTGCCGCATTGCTCGGTATGGTAAGCCCGTAGACAATAGGCGCGCCGGTGACCGTTTGTGTTTTTCCCGGCTCGGTGCCGGCTATTTCTACTGTCGCATTGGCGTAGAAGTCTTTGAAGTTCTTGTCCGAAAGGTCGATATCCCTGGGGAATTCAAGGTATTTCAGGTTATGTTGTTTTGCAACAGACAGGTATTCGAACGCATAGTCCATGTCGCCCGATTGGAGCAGGGCGATCAGTTCAACGCTCTTGGGCCTGGTCACGTTTTGATGCACGTTATCCGAGTTGAGCTTTTTGTACAGTCCGTCGATCTTGTAATATTTCTCCGCAAGCTGCCATACCATCAGGGTACGGTAGCCGCAGGGGTCCTGGTCGGGATCGCTGTGCCCGTACACTACTCCGTCGCGGGTAAGGACATCGTACCAGTTGTCTGCGTTTATTTCATCGGCATATTTGGAATTGTCGGTATAGCACAGTACCATGCGGTTGAACGCAAAGATAACGTACCACTCCGCATAATCGGGATACATCATTTTAGGAATAAGCTCGTAGTCCGCGGATGCAAGTATATCGCCGACCTTGCCGAGCTCTGTGATCTTGCGGATCTGCGCGCTGCTTCCACCCGAGTCCAGCATAATATTTACGTCAGGATGTATTTTATTGAATTCTGCCTTGATATCTTCGAACGGTACCGAAAGGCTACCTGCATGATAGATAGCGAGGTCGCCCTCTAACGGCGTTTCTGCCGCCGGCTGTTCGGCAGGAGTCGCCGGTGTGGATGGAGTTGTGGCTG
>CAZAIO010000087.1:0-2476 GCA_964485235.1 uncultured Dehalococcoidales bacterium | reverse complement strand
GTTTCTGCCGCCGGCTGTTCGGCAGGAGTCGCCGGTGTGGATGGAGTTGTGGCTGGTGGAGTTGTTTCGGGAGTCGTTTTAGCGCATGCCGGCAGTACCATCAACAGTACTGAAATGACGAGAAGCGCCGTCATGATTTTTAAAAAAGTATTCTTTTTCATTATAGTCTCCTTTTATATTTGGTCCGCAATGTATAGTGATGTTGCGGGTTATACTACACGTTAGTGACCGTAAAGATGTATGTTGTCACCCCCTTTCGTTGTTTTGATTATTACGTCATACTGTGTCAGGTAATAGTCCATAGTATTTTTATAGTATGTTAAAACACGTGTACCGCTGTTGCTTTGAACGTAAGATACACCTTTTTACCCTCTGTCATTTCCATTTCGGAGAAAGAACGCCGCGTGACCATGCAGATAAAGTCGGGCGGTCCGCTTATCGTGAGCAGGAGCGTCGAGCCCCGGTCATTGATATGCTCGATAGTCCCTTCCAGGCAGTTGCGGGCGCTGGACAATATCGGCTCGTTGGATACCAGTATGTCTTCCGGGCGGATAGATGCATGCATCATGCCCCGCGTGTCGGTGACCACGGAGATACTGCGCCCGTTCAGATGCATAGCGGCGCATTCGTCGTCGCCGTCGGTTACTTCTCCCTTGAATATATTCCGCGACATGGCGAAACGGGCAACGAACTCCGAGTTCGGTTTACGGAACACCTCTTCCGTGGTGCCCACCTGCATGATCTTTCCCTCGCCGACCACGGCGATACGGTCTCCGAGCGCTACTGCTTCCTCAAAATCATGCGTCACATGGATGATGGTCAGCTTCAACTGCTCGTGAAGGTTGCGCAGTTCGCGCTGTATGTCCTCCTTGGTTCCGGGGTCGAGTGCGCTCAAAGGTTCGTCCAGCAGCAACACGAGCGGGTTGACGCTCAGCGCTCGGGCGAGCGATACTTTCTGGCTTTCGCCACCGCTCAATGTGTCCGGCTTGCGGTCCAGCAGGTGCCGTATGTTCAACAGGTTCACCAGCTTCTCCAGCGTATCGTTTATCTCTTGTTTCGGCTTTCTCTTCACCCTCAGTCCGTAGGTGATATTATCTTTGACCGAAAGATGGGGAAAGAGTACATAGTTCTGGTAGACCACGCCGATGTTCCTTTTCTCCGGCTCGATATTCGTGATCTCCCTGCCGTCCAGCCATATCTCACCCTGTCTTGCCGGGTAAAGCCCGGCGATGGATTCCAGGAGCACCGTTTTTCCTGCGCCTGTCGGCCCGAGCACAATAAAATACTCGCCGCGCTCGATGCTCAGCGTGGCATCTTTCAATATAAAGTCGCCGAGGCTGACGGTTAAGTTTTTTACTTCTATCATTATTTTCCGCTTCTATAAGTGAATGCCCGCAGGCCGATGAACAGGACGAGACATATCAGGATGAGCAGTGCCGCGACCGGTCTGGCATAGTTCAGCCCGTACGCTTCGAACCTGTTAGCGATCAATATAGACGCCACTGTCGGATGGTAAGCGATGATCATGACGGCGCCGAACTCGCTGATACCCCGCGCCCACATCATGATGTTGCCGGCTAAAATGCTCTTCCATGCGAGCGGCAGCGTGATGGTGAAGAACGCCTGGAAAGGCGATGCTCCCAGTGTGCGCGATACCTTCTCCAGCCGCACGTCCACGCTCTTAAAGCCTTCTTTTGCGGCGTCGATGAGGAAAGGAATGCTCACAAAGAGGACGGCAATAACGATACCGGCAACGGAATCAATGAAGTTTATACCCAGGAAGCTGAACACTTTCCCGGCGAAATAATTACGGCCGAACACGAACAGGAGCGCTATACCGGCGGCGGTATGCGGGACGACGATCGGCACGTCGACAAGCCCTTCGATCGTCCGCTTCAGCGGGAAATTATACCGTGCGAGGATATAGGCGAGCGGCACACCGAATATGGTACCGACGATGGTGGCGAGCAATGCGGTATAGATGCTCAGCCATATCGCACTGCGCACTTCTTCATCGAGCAGTGCGTTAAAGAGCTTGTCCGGGCTGGACCCGAAGATCGTCTTCACCAGGGGAACAAAGATGAAGAGCATAATCACCAGACCAAGCAGGACAAACGTAAATGTCAGTTTATTTCTGAATATTCGTTTTACCGAAAACGCATTGCCGGCCATTGGGTTGTCTCCTTGTAGTGATGCAAATGAAACAAAAAAAGCGTCCCAGAAAGAGACGCTTTTCATTGTATGCAAAGTGCACTTAGAACTCCCCTTTCCAAACACGGGAGGCACTGCCGTTTCCAGCAGGGCCTATCGGCCTTTGCTCTTGGAGACAAGCTCTTTAGAGCAAAAGGCTCGGCGAGTTACCTATTCAATTGTTAACTGGTAAGCGAGATATTGTACCATGCACCGATTGACATTCGCAAGTCATTTATGCTACTTTTTAGCCTGTGGCAGCGTAGCTCAGGGGTAGAGCAAGGGA
>CAZAIO010000086.1:0-11776 GCA_964485235.1 uncultured Dehalococcoidales bacterium | reverse complement strand
CTTTCATAGAAGTCGCCAGGCAGTGCGCAGGTTTCAGACATAAACCACAGCCGGTACATTTTTCATGGTCTATTCTGGCTACGCCGGGTATAAACTCGCATGTTCCCATTGACGACGCCATATGATTCAGTGCCATACCTCTGAAATCTTCCAACGACATATAACCTTCATGCTCCATGAATTCCCGTAAGCCTTTATCTATCTCTACCAGAGCTTCAAATCCCCGTATCATAAACAATCCGCAGAACGATACTGCAGATGCACCGAACATGATCATTTCGACAACATCGGTCCAGTTCATCAGTCCACCTGTACCAATGATTGGCATATTCATTGCCTTTGATATTCGAGCAACTACCGCCTGGGAAAATGGTTTAAGTGCAGCTCCATTTAACTGGAAAAATCCTTTTGATGCCAGCGGTATCCCGGGTTTTCCATAATTAAAAATATCGATGTTATAGGCACCCCCCAGACTTCCTATTGCATCAATGGCATCAATCCCTCCCCTCTCAGCCGCCATCGCCAGGGCAACTTCATCCACTCCATCAGGTGCTAATTTTGCCATTACCGGAATATCTACAGCCTGTTTTACAGCCCGGGTCCGTGTTGTTACAAACTTCATCAGATTACGGGTATATTCCTCGTATTCCGTTTCTTCCTGTTTATTAAATTGTCGTTTATTATTAATTCTCAGTATTCCGGGACGAGTAGTAATCGAAGGCTTATAGTTAAGCTGTACAAAGTCAGCGCCGGCCTCAGCCAGTCTTTTAATACCATCGATGATTACATCATATTTCTCCATCGTAAAAAATGGAATGTTGACGCCTATTTTTATACCGGTTTCCTGTTTGGCTTTCTTTACAAGGTCAACCCCTTCATCATACGTAAGTCTATTTGCACCGGCAGTACCATATACCGTCTTGCCCTTTGCATCGACAAAAACACGCAACATCGAACTAAGTTCATTTGAATCAGGCGGGAGCATGGCTTTTAATACAACCGCCGAAGCTCCGAACTTTTCAGCCTGTTTAATCTGCCTGATGTCACGTGTATTATCTGAAGAGGCCAGGACAAAAGGATTCTTTAACTCCAGACCTCCGACATTCACTGATAAATCCATTGTGTTAGATCTCCTGACTATTCTGTATACCTTAGCCACCAACGATAATAGCAACAATCTACAATCATACTGGTCGCATCATGAGCTTGAATGATTCAAATAACCTGCTATATTGCTCATGATTATAGACTCTTGGATCAAAGTTTTCCCAATCGAGCACAACGACTGGTATGCCCAGTTCCTTTTTAATTGCAGACCTGATTATCATTGAATCGAGAGCAGCGGAACGGCACCCGGCATGATATCTCGCCAGCACTCCGTCAAATTTCATGGTCTTACAAAATCCAAGCAGTGCCGGAATCCGAGCTTTCGGCGTTTCATACATCGATGTAAGCAGATTTGAACACATTGCCTCATATGGGTCCGCCGACCTTCCTCTTGCGGGAGAACGTCTTCCGTCAGGTGGAAAAAGGCGATTTTCCGACGCGGCATTAGCTATACCCAACTCATCGATCAGATATTCTAAATCCGGACTGGACTCACTGGGAGGCGCAAGACAAAATATCCTGGGAGCTCCTTTTTCTACAGCAGCATAACCCTCGTTTACTCTTTCCTGCACTTCATCATAGAACATGCGTACCGCTTCAACTGCGCGCGGATAGTTACTTATATTAGTTGCTGTCCGGTTCAAACGATAAATCAAATTATGATGGGTACTACCGACAGGAATAGGGTCGCTTGTTCCCAACAAACTGGTCAGCTTCAATGAAATATCTCCGAACTCCCTCCCCGCACCCAAAGCTTCACGTAACATATCATCGGTTATTTCAATTCCGGTCACGTCCTGTAGTTTATTTACGAGTTTCCTCGAACCGGTAGCTGCCAATTTCATGACATCATTTCCTCCGGAACCATCCATTGTCTCCATATCTTTACAGGTATCGTAAATATATGCCGGTATACCCCACAATTCATGGATGATCTCTGCGGTCTTGGGGGCTGAATCGCACAAAAATCCGCATGTTACTAGTAGATCCGGCTTTGGAATCCAGCCTAAAGCAATTGAACCTACATACAATTTCTGGTTCGAACAATGAGAAACTTTTCCTGCTTTTAAGCAACTGTTTTCCGCTGCTTCCAGAGCAGGAGTTAATTTATCAAAAATACATCCTGCAACAACAGATAAAAGGCCCGGATGCCCTAAAAAGACCTCATCGGATTTTGTCATCAATGCCGCCGCAGCCGCTTCAACACCGGGAGACATAAGGCCATAAATGATGAACTTCTTTCCTTCTTCCCTTGCCAGCATCAGGTCCGCCGAACTCAGGAGATACAGGCGAAACATTTTCCGTACACCGTTTAATTTCATGTCATAGAATTTATTAAGTCTCCCCTTGGCTTTCGCAATATCATCACCGGTTATTCCCAGTTTATTAAACATTCTTTCTATTCTGGGTAACTGCTTGTTTAAATCCTCCTGCTCAAAACCGCATAATTTTAATAATTCAAGCATTATTCAATTCCTCCCTTGAGCATCTCAATGAAAGCATCTACGCGAATTTTTACCTGTCCAATTCCCTCTGCTTCATAAGCCGACTCCAAAATGAGCATCGGTATATTCCGTTCACCTAACTCACGTGCAAAGAAAAAAGACTCAAGGTCATATGTTTCACAACAAAGCAACTGATACCATACAACGCCGGATATATTGAAGTCCTTGATCAATTCAAGCGTGAAATCGAGCCTTTTTTTCGATGAAAATCTCATAAATGCACAGGGTAATTTATCCTGTAAATATCCTTTTGCAAGCGATCGAAGTACGTCGCCCTTTACCCCTATATTCTGCCAGTAATATCTGAACCCTTCACATATTTCCTCAATGACGATTTCAGCTCCTGCATTTTTTACCACCTCCAGAATGTTGTAATCGCCATCCGAAAGATTCGGTCCAATAAGCAAAATCCTCGGTATACTTCCCTCAGTTCTATCTGAATCCCCCGCAACACATTCTTTATACACATCGTCCAGATAGTCCGACATAAACACAGGATCGGCGTATAGAGAAGCATGATTTAATCCGGCAAACTCCAGTGCACTTATAGGGGAGCTTGATGCACGACGAGTAAGACTAATCCTTTTAAAGGATTCACGCATGTTATTATATAGTTCGATAGCATTACTCAGTTTATTATCTGTAATTTCATTACCGGTTAATACTTCCAACTGCTTCTTGAGATCACGTAACCTTTCCACATAGTAGTCGAGCTCGATATCGCCGTTATAGTTGTGCGGTACACCCAGCTTGAATATTTTCATATCACCATAGTAGTCCCATACTTCAGCGACCTTTTTAAGATGCTGACAGGTGATAGGCGCTACAAACAAATCAACCAGTTCATAATAAGGATTTGTATTCAGACTCTTTTCGCCTATTTTTGCTTTAGCGAAAGGACATCCCAGATGCGGCATTATTTCCAGCGCAGCCACTGTTTCATTTCCGGAAATACCGGCATTTGCAAAACATATCGGTATTGCTCCGGCTGCATAGATCAATTCTTCCGGCACATAATTTCCGGGGAAATAGCCGATTACTTTTGCTCCTTCATCTTTTGCTTTTCTCACTTGTTCCAGCCTGCTTTGTAAATGGCCGGATAACTGCTTTTTACTCATAATTTACCCTCACTCTCGCTCGTATCTAAAAATGTAGATTGGGTCGAATCATATTCTTCAGATAAGTTTTGGATAATTATATTATTAAGATAATTTGTGGATGAATATCTTTTGCTGAATTGAACCATATTATATTATTTGCATACTATTGTGTCAATATACTACATTAGTATTAGAATAATATTTTTAAACGCTTGCCCAAACCTTTTACCAGCTGATATTAATATTTTCCCCCTGTAAAGCCATGCTGAAAACAAGTCCTGGAAGCTATAATAAAACATGCATTTCCCTCGGTAATTGATCTTAAATGCAAAGTCAGTCTCAATGTGCTATTATTAAGAAGTCGTTAATCCTATCATGCGAGTGCAAAATAAGTCCAATTGTTAATGAAAATACCTGATTATCACTGGTTCTATATAAAATTCAATCGCTTCCGCCGCTCAGAATTCGTCGCAGGCACTACATTCTCCATAATTGTCGGGATACTCTCCGGGCTAAGTGCAGTCCTCTTCAGAATGCTTATCAACTTTTTCCACACTGTCTTCTTTGTGCGCGGTGGCGAAATACTCGGTTTTATGGGCCAGTATTACATTGTTATCATACCGGCAATCGGCGGTCTGATAATCGGCGCAATTATCTATTTCACTCATACCGGTGAAACCAAAGGACACGGTGTTCCTGAAGTAATGGCTGCTATTATCAACACCGGTGGACGTATAAGAACCCGTGTCGCTTTTATTAAAATTCTTGTATCGTCTATATGTATAGGTAGCGGAGGATCAGTCGGCAGAGAGGGGCCGATTGTACAGATCGGGTCAGCAGTTGGTTCTTTGCTTGGACAGCGTCTCCGTCTATCACAGGACTGGATAAAAAGCCTGGTTGCTTGCGGTGCTGCGGGCGGCATTTCCGCCACATTTAATGCACCTATAGCTGGAGTCTTTTTTGCTACAGAAGTCATTCTCGGAAGAATGGTACCGAGGCATTTCGGTTTTGTTGTTATCAGTTCAGTTGTAGCCGGTGTTGTTGCACATGCATCCCTGGGCAATGAAATCACTTTCAAAATCCCGACTTATGAGTTACACAGTCATTGGGAACTTCTTCTTTATTTTCTACTCGGGATTCTCTCCGCTTTTGTCGCAGTACTATTCATACGAACTTTGAATAAATCAGAGGACTTATTTGAGCGTTTCAAAATTCCGGAATTCATTAAACCGGCTATCGGAGGAATTGCCATCGGCGCAATGGGTTTATACAGCCCTTTTCTTTTCGGCGTCGGGTATGATGGAGTAGAACAATCGCTGCTCGGTAATATAAGTATATACACTTTAGCTGCGCTACTATTGTTAAAGATAGTAGCAACATCGATCACACTGGGAAGTGGAGGGAGCGGAGGTGTATTTGCCCCCAGCCTCTTTATGGGAGCAATGCTTGGAGGTTTGTTCGGCACAGTAGCCAACTATCTATTGCCCGATATTGCAGCCCCGTCCGGAGCATATGCACTCGTCGGAATGGCTGCTGTCTTCTCTGCCGCTGCGCGGGCTCCGCTTACGGCCATTATCATACTTTTTGAAATGACCAGAGACTATGCCATAATCCTTCCACTCATGCTGGCCGTTG
This sequence comes from uncultured Dehalococcoidales bacterium, assembly GCA_964485235.1. GTDB lineage: Bacteria > Chloroflexota > Dehalococcoidia > GIF9 > UBA5629 > CAZAIO01. Next base: position 6,429 of record CAZAIO010000086.1, on the reverse strand, counting down.
TTGTAGGTACTTTTATCGCGCATCAATTAAATCCTTTAAGCATATATGCGGAGAAACTAAATCGCAGGGGCATCAAGTTACGTCCGAGAGAAGAAGTGGACCTGCTCGAAAAAATAAGAGTCGAAGAAGTCATGACGCGGAATTACCCTTCGGTATCACCTGATATGTTGCTTACCGAAGTAATGGATCAACTTATACAAAGCAGGCATCACGGATTCCCTGTTGTTAATAACAAGGGGAAACTTACAGGTATCATTACGCTCGCTGACATCGAGGTAAATCTCAGCAGCGGCGATGAGACACTTATTGTAGCCGACGTTGCAACAACAGAGCTTATTACCGCTTATCCGGATGAATCGCTTCATGACGTCGTCAATAGATTACTCGGCACCAATGAAATCGGTAGAATACCTGTAGTAGAAAGGAAAGACCCTTCAAGGCTTGTCGGAATGTTGCGCCGTCATGATGTTGTTAAAGCCTACGCAAAAAGCCTCGCGAGATCAGTAATAAATTAGAGAGCATATATCATATGGTCTCTATCAGTTTCCCACTTAGCTTACTATCTTACGCTTTTCCTATGGTATAATTTTTTTATGGACGAGAGAATGTTTGACAGACTGGCATCAATAGAAAAAAGATATAACGATTTGAGCAAGCTCATCGAGCAACCCGAGATATCGACGGATCATGAGAAATTGCAGGCACTGGCTAAAGAGCAAGCCGGTATTGAAGATATCGTATTCAAATACCGTGAGTATAAAAAAGTCTCCAATACTATTCATGAAACACAGGCTATGCTTGACGACGGATTGGACTCCGATATGGTACACCTCGTAAAAGAAGAGATACAAAACCTGAAAGACCGTCAGGAAATGATAACCGAAGAGTTAAAACTGGCGCTGCTCCCTGTAGACGCCAATGATGACAAAGATGTTATCGTTGAGATCAGGGCTGGTACAGGTGGAGAAGAAGCGACTCTATTCGCCGGCGACCTGTTCCGGATGTACAGCCGGTACGCACAGAACAAGGGATGGGATGTTGAGATCATAGATTCCAATCAAACTGAAATCGGTGGTTTCAGGGAGGTTATATTTGAAATTCAGGGAAAAGGAGCGTTCAGCCATTTCAAATACGAAAGAGGCGTTCACCGCGTTCAACGGGTTCCGCTCACAGAATCATCGGGAAGAATACATACATCCACGGCAACGGTAGCAGTCCTTCCGGAAGTCGAAGATATAGATATAGAGATTAATCCAGATGATATAAAGATGGATTTTTTTAGAAGCGGCGGTGCAGGCGGACAAAATGTAAATAAAGTGACGACGGCAGTCCGTCTAACCCATTTACCAACCGGCATCGTAGCAACTTGCCAGGACGAACGCTCACAATTAAGAAATAAAACAAAAGCGATGGCAGTATTAAAAGCGCGGTTGCTCGATATTGAACAAAGCAAACAAATACAAGAGACTACTGAAGAACGGAGGTCTCAAATCGGCAGCGCCGAACGTTCCGAGAAAATACGAACGTATAATTTTCCTCAGGACCGGGTTACCGACCACCGTATAAATGTAACATTCCACAATCTGCCGAGAATTTTAGATGGTGAAATCGACGATATAATAGATAAACTCGCCACTTATGATCGCACGAAACAGCTTGAAAGCAGCCTTTCATGACACTCAGTCAAATGCTCCTGAACACGGCACAGCTTCTACGGCAGTCCGATATAGATGATAGCCTGTTTGAAGCGCGGATCCTGTTGGGCCATGCTCTGGATATGTCACCCGAGCAAATACTCACACAACCTGAATATATACCGAGCCCTGAACAGATAATGAAACTGCATTCAATAGTACAAAGACGCCTGGAAAGAGAACCTGCTTCATATATTATAGAACATAAAGAATTCTACGGGATTGACTTTAGAGTAGACCACCGGGTATTAGTACCGAGGCCCGAGACTGAAATACTCGTTGAAGAAGCACTTGCATATATTAGCGGTATAATCCGCGAACGGCAAGACGGAATAATTACCGTTGCCGATATCGGCACCGGAAGCGGTGCTATCGCTATCAGTATTGCGTTACAACCTCCGACCGTGAAATGCTACGCAGTTGAAATTTCAGAGGATGCACTGGAAGTTGCCCGCCGTAATGCAAGTGACCACAATGTGCAGGACCGCATAGTTTTTCTCCACGGCAACCTCTATGAACCGTTGCCGGAACCGGTTGATTTAATATGCGCAAATCCTCCGTATATCAACACAGCCGATATTAAAAAACTGTCTCCCGAAATCAGTCGTTTCGAACCGGTTATTGCACTTGATGGAGGACATGACGGCCTTTTTTATATAGGGCAACTTATAGAACAATCGGTTAACCATCTGCGTCCTCAGGGCTGTGTTCTGATTGAAATAGGACTTGACCAGGATATACGTGTAGCCAATCTTATACGCCGATTCCATAAAAAGGCCGTTTTTAAATTTATTTACGATCTAAACCATATCAAACGTGTGATAAAGATCACATTTTAACATTCATTATCAATTTGACAAACAGCGTATTTTATCCTAAAGTATCTGGTTGTTCGACCCAAAAAATTTTCAAAATTGATTTCAGAGGAGGTATAGCCGCAATATGAACATGATTGTGTGTTGCAAGCAAGTACTCGATCCCGAGGCTCCACCTGCCAGTTTTAAAATTGATGCAGGTAGCAATAAGGTCGTCCCGCCCGCGGATGTCCCGCCCGTCATCAGCCCGTTTGACGAAAACGCGGTTGAAGCTGCCCTTCGCATTAAGGACCAGCAGGGTGGAAAAATTACCATCCTGAGCATGGGTAATAACCTGGTGCGTGACGTGGTAAAGAAGCCTCTATCTATGGGCGCAGACGAGTTAGTACTCCTGGAGGACCCCGCCTTTGAAGGCGGAGACAGCTGGTCGACAGCCCAGGCACTGGCATCCGCCATCAAGAAGATCGGTGAATTCGACCTGATCTTCTGCGGAAGACAAGCTGCTGACTGGGATGCCGGTCAGGTCGGCTCAGGAATTGCAGAGATACTGGGGATCCCCAGCGTTACTCTGGCAAAGAAAGTGGAAGTTGCCGACGGTAAAGCCAAGATCGAAAGGGTTGTGACCGATGGATACCAGGTATTGGAGGTAACGTTACCGGCATTGGTTACAGTCAGTAATGAGCTTGGCGAAGCCAGATATGCCACATTGAAAGGCATTATGGCTGCCGCAAAGAAACAGCCGACAATCTGGAAACCAGCCGATATCGGAATAGATGCGGCGCAAATCGGCGAGACCGGACGCAGGTCGAAACTCGTTAAACTGTTCCAACCTGTCAGAGAAGGAAAATGTGATTTTGTCACAGCTGATACTCCGGCAGAAGCAGGAACGAAGTTAGCAGAGAAACTCCGGGAAGCAAAACTTATCTAGACCATAGAGATGAAATAATTACAGGAGGTTATTATGGCTGAGTTTAATGGTGTACTTGTATTTGGTGAATCCGCAAATGGAAAATTAAGTTCCATTACTACAGAAATTTTAGGCTGCGGCCGCCGGCTCGCTGATGAGCTTAAAGAAAACCTTACATGCGTACTGGCAGGCACAGAGCTTGGAAATGCTCCGCAAGAAGCAATCGCTTTCGGAGCCGATAAAGTTATTGCAATCGATGATCCGTTACTTAAAGACTATCAGACAGATACATATATTGCTGTCACTGAAAAGGTAGTGAAAGAAGTATCACCGAAAATTCTCCTTTTCGGACAGACATCCATAGGCCGGGACCTGTCTCCGCGGCTTGCATTCAGAATGGGTGTAAGCGTATCAACGGACTGTCTTGAACTGGCAATTAATCCCGATTCGAAACTACTGGAACAGACAAGGTCCGTATACGGCGGTAATGCACGAGCTACCTTTGTCACCGAAGCATTTCCGCAAATAGCTACGATCCGGCAAAAAGCGATGGCGCCGGTCGGTCCGGATGAATCGCGCAAGGGAGAGGTGGTTGCAGAAAAAGCTGAGATCGATGCATCTCAAATAAAGATAAAAGTACTCGATACTGTAAAAGAAGAGGTTGAAGGTATTAAACTCGAGGACGCTGAAGTAGTCGTTGCGGGAGGAAGAGGAATAGGAAATGCCGAGGGCTTCAAACAACTTGAAGAACTGGCGAAGATTCTGAAGGGTGCCGTTGGTGCATCAAGGCCTCCGTGCGATAACGACTGGATAGCGGATACGGTCCAGATCGGTCTTACCGGCAAGATCGTAACTCCCGAGCTCTACATCGCCGTTGCAATATCAGGTGCAAGTCAGCATCTGGCAGGATGTTCCGGTTCCAAGAATATCATTGCGATTAACCGGGACGCTGAGGCAAACATATTCAAGGATGCGCGTTTCGGCGTAGTAGGTGACTGGAAACAGGTATTACCCGCATTCACAGAAAAGGTGAAATCGCTGGTATCCGGTTAAAGGCTAACAGGTACGTCAGGATAAAAATAAAAGAGCAAGAGTAATATTACTCTTGCTCTTTTTGTTTCTGCGCAATTATTTTCTGAGCGACAGTAGCAGGTACTTCCTCATAATGGCTGAATTCAGTTGTAAAAGTTCCCCTGCCCTGTGTTATAGACCGTAAATCTACCGCATAACGAAGCACTTCAGCCAGAGGGGCTTGTGCATCGATGGTATTCATACCATTCTCCGGGTTCATTCCCATGACCCTTGCCCTCTTAGTGTTTAGATCGCCGATGATATCGCCGGTAAAAGCATCGGGAACAACGATTTTCATATTCACTATCGGCTCAAGCAAAATCGGCTGCGCCTGGCTTAGGCCCTTTTTATAAGCTTGTAAGGCGGCTATTTTAAAAGACATTTCCGATGAATCAACAGGATGATAACTGCCATCATAAAGCGTCACTTTTATGTCAACTGTGGGGTATTTAGCCAGTATGCCTTCCCCTTTCGCCTCGTTAATACCTTTTTCGACAGCCGGAATATAGTTTTTGGGTACTGAACCGCCGACAACTCTTTCGGTAAATTCAAATCCGCTTCCCCGTTCAGTCGGTTCCAGTTCCAGCATGACATGGCCGTATTGACCGTGCCCACCGGTCTGCTTTTTATGCTTGTATTCCGCCTGGACCATTTTTGTGATCGTCTCTTTGTACGGAACATTCGGAACTTCCAGAGTCACATCCACACCGAACTTGCGGGATAATTTTTCAGATGCGACTTCGAGATGCGTATCTCCCATTCCACAAAGCAGCAATTCACCGATATCCGGTTCTCTTTGAACCCTTATTGTAGCGTCCTCTTCAGCGATTTTTGGCAACGCTGTTCCCATCTTATCGAGGTCGGCTTTTGATTTCGGAAATACGGCAGACGTCAGGATCGGCTCCGGAAACGCGATAGTTTCAAGCACGAGCGGTCTGTCTTTCGTTCCCAGCGTATCATTAGTAGTAGTAACCGTTAATTTTGTGACAGCACCCATATCGCCGGCATCGATTTGAGGTACCGGTTCCTGGGTCTTTCCTCTCATAATAAATATTTGTCCAATACGCTCATTAGCATTTTTAGTGACATTCCAGGTCTGCGAGTTACTCACTATACTGCCAGAATAGACCCTGAAATAACTGATTTTACCCACATGAGGATCGGTTGTTGTTTTAAATACCAGCGCAGAAAGAGGTGAATCTGTAACTGGTTCAACCGTTTCTTCCGCTTTCGAAGACTTATTTGTAAGTTTAACCGGACCGGCGTCTTTCGGTGAAGGAAGATATGCAACAATCGCATCCATAAGAGGTATTACACAGCTACCCATTAAAGCAGACCCGACCAGTACCGGTACTACTTTGCCCTGCAATATTCCAATTTTCAAACATTTATATAAATCTTCTATGCCTATCTCTTCTCCGTCCAGATACCTGGTAATAATATCGTCATCTACTTCTACTATCGTTTCTATAAGTTTGTCTCTGTACATATCTACTTCCGATGTCAGATCAGACGGAATAGCCATTTCAGTCGTCCCGTCACCTGCATACCCTTTTTTAGTAATCAGGTCGACAAATCCTTTGAATTCTTTCTGGGCTCCGATCGGAAGCTGCAAAGGCACACATTTTGTACTGAGTTTTGACTGCACACCTTTCAAAGTATCGAGGAAATTTGCATTATCTCTGTCCATTTTGTTTATAAAAATAAACGCCGGGAGCTTTCCGTCAATATAATTCCACATTAATTCCGTACCGACCTCCACGCCTGAAGTAGCGCATACAACCAGAATCGCTCCTTCGCTTACCCGCAGCCCCTCTTTTACTTCAGCAATGAAATCGGGATATCCCGGTGTATCCAGCAAATTTACTTTGGTGTTTTTCCATTCGAAAGGAAGCACGGACAGATTAATGCTTATTTTCCGTTTTATTTCCTCCGGATCATA
>CAZAIO010000085.1:0-11839 GCA_964485235.1 uncultured Dehalococcoidales bacterium | reverse complement strand
TATGATGAATGATAAATGCGCTGCAGGTACCGGACGGGGTATGGAAGTATTCGCTGACCTTATCAGCGTCCCTGTATGGGAGATCGGGCCCCGCTCTTTCCGGATAACAAAACAACCACCGCCAATCAACAGTACCTGTGTCGTATTTGCCAAATCGGAAGTCTTCAGTCTGTTAGAAGCGGGTTGGCCTGATGATGAAATTATCGCCGCATATTGTGCCGCCATGGCACATAGAATAGTCGAACTGCTCAACCGTCTCGGTATTGAGAAGGAATTCGCTATTACCGGTGGCATAGCAAAAAATGAAGGTATAGTGAAACGTATTGAAGAGGAGACGGGTATCAAGTCCCTAGGATTGGAGTGGTATAATTCTGATTACAGTACTATTGATTGTCCTTTCGACACGCAAATAGCAGGTGCTACCGGTGCAGCCCTGTTTGCACATGCCCTTCTGGAAAAAGGCAAGGTAAAAAGCGTAAGGAAGTTGCAATAGAACGTTATGCAGGGTTTTTACGGATTCAAGGACGCATCAGGTGAATGGTTTTTAATAATAGATACCGACAGGTGCAATGGGTGCGGTGAATGCGTCGATGTTTGCCCCTCAAATGTACTCGAGGTACATGAAGATGAGCTCGATCCACTCAGCGATAGAATTGTTGCTTCTGTCAGGGAAGACAAAAGAAATACCATACGATATGCCTGTGCACCCTGCAAGCCCGGTTATGGAGAAACACGGCCTCCCTGTATAAGAGTATGTAAAACAGATGCCATTTCTCATACCGAGGCATGGAAATCTGCACACCGGGAAAACTAATGGTTACCGGAGTTTCTCCGCAATAATATCGCCGGTTATCAACAATTATGGTTACCGTTACTATTAATGATATAAAAGTCGAAGTTCCTTCGGGAACAACCATTCTGGATGCCGCATGGCAAGCTCATATTTACATTCCACATTTATGTTCACACCCGGACCTGCCGGCATTCGACAAGGTAAAACCTTCAAAATCCGCATATATAGGTAAACAAAAAATCGACAATATAAAACCTGAATCGGCTTTCGACGGATGCTGGCTCTGCGCAATAGAAGTAGAAGGGCAAAAAGACCTGCAAAGAGCTTGTAATACTCCGGTTAGCGACGGGATGATCATTTATACGGATACCCCAAATATTAAAGGATTTCGCCAGGACCGATTAAGGTCCATTCTCGCCGGACATCCGCATATCTGCCTGACATGTGCGCAACAAAAAGGTTGTGCGCTCGTTCCCTGCTCAATGAACGTTCCCGAAAATTGTCGATGCTGCTCTAAATTCGGGAACTGTGAACTGCAAAAAATATCCGAATATATCAGGATCAAAGAAGACACTCCCCGGTATGTATTCGAAGACCTTCCTGTCATTACAGATGAACCGCTATTTATACGGGATTATAACTTGTGTATCGGATGTACTCGCTGCGTACGAGCCTGCAATGAGATCGGCGGAGCGGAAGCGCTCGGTTTCGTATTTGATTCAGATAACCGTATTCGGATAGGTACTACAGGTCAGGGACTGAAGAAATCAGGCTGTAAATTTTGCGGTGCGTGTGTTGCTGCTTGCCCGACCGGTGCACTTCGGGAAAAAGATAATACCGCCCATAAAACAAAGAAATATACGAAAAACGGTCAACCGTTTTCCTTCTCTTTGCCTGTAATGCCACCCGCTTCTAAAGCATTCATGCCTTTTATAACGGAGAATATTGAATCGGTGCCGCAGGTCGAAGGTGTGTACAAATTATTCGATGAAAATGAACATATTATCTATATTAAAGGAGTGATGAACTTACAATTAGAATTGCTGGAACGGTTGGACCTCGATGATAAAGCCCGATATTTTGACTTTGCGATAGATCCCTTTTATACGAAGAAAGAAAGCGAATTGCTTCAACAATATACTGCGGAACATGGTGAAATGCCCGAAGGGAACCGGGAACTGGACGACCTCTTCTAATATGTAACGCCGCCGGACGCAATAGCTGAGAAATTGATGCAGGGTTTCGAGAAATCCTCGGATAATAATCGACCTATATAAACACCTGCTTCACTCGTATTGCACAGTATTTTCTATCATATACTGCACAACTTACGAAAGTGATTCCGGGTGAATTATCTTCTCTTTATAAAACGCCTGTATAACCATATGCAAAATAATATGAGAAACAGTACGACACCGATATAAATTATATATGAGAGTCCGGCCAACAATATGTTGCTCCTCCTTCATTAGCTATCTTCTGCATCGTCCTTCTAAATTAAGCCCATCATTTATTTTATTGTATTCCTGTTTTTCTACAATATTATGTAATATAAAACAAATGTCATATCTGAATAATTGATAATTATAGTTTGTTGCGTGTTATATACACAACTGCACATTGCATTATTGTAGTTTTCACTCTGCTATATCTGGTCAATCACCATAGCGCAATAATTCATCCCGAAGGAACGGTAAATACGATGAATTCTATCGAATTTTTTCATTCTGTTACTTATTCTTGACGGTTATCATAATAGCTAGTATTATGCTACCTATTGTGCGTGTAACTATTCCCGGGAGGAGCTATGGAATTTCAACCTTCAGAATATTTTCTTTCTTATTTCACTAATGTCACTCTGGCAGGTGTTCTGCTTGCCCTTATATTCGGTGCAATTTGCATTGCCAGTTTTTATCCGCCGTTAATAAAACGGCTCTGGCTGCTGGAAATTCTTGCAGGAAGCGCCATTATCACTCTACTTGCCGTTTCTTTTATACAGGTACCGATCAGAAACGCCATAGGCAAAGACATGGCTGAACTGCTGACAGAAGAGAATATCATACGAAGTCTTCTTTTAAATGGTATTCCGATAGTAATCATAGCGGGACTTGTACAGGAAGGGGCAAAATTGGTATCCCCTGTGATTTACTGGTTATTGAAAAAGAGAACGGTTGACCCGAAGTTTATGATTATTGTTGGAGCAATGGCAGGAGCAGGATTCGGGATATTTGAAGCACAATATCTGCATAATATTTATATTTCCGCAGGCTGGAATTTCGGCTTGCTCAATAGTGAAGGACCTATTGTATTGTTGCCGTTTATAGGCACTTTTCTTACCGTCGCTTTTCATACGGGTGCATGCGCTTTGACCAGCTACGGACTTGCCAGAGGCTTTGGCTGGATCGCCTATCCGGTTATAGCGATTGTCAATGCACTTATGCAGTATAGTAATTACCTGGCAATATCGGGGATCGTATCAACCGTTGTTATGGAAGTATACGTCGCCGTTTTTGCTGTACTGGTAATTGCAGCAGCTCTATGGTTGCGCTGGAAAAACGGCGCATCTACGGCAGATCAAAAAGAAACAGCGAAAGCCTGATATTTTTGTCACTAGCGTCTATTCTCGATAGCTATATGAAGTTGGCTCCCCAGGCCAGGTTATATAGTGACCAATGCCTCAATATTTCACGATGGGAAGGCAATGTGCTGCTTATCGTTATGGATGCTGCTTTTACATCTACCGGACTGCACTATTTCAATACTGTCGTTCCCGGAGTAATAAGATTTAATACATCATGCATCGAGACCGGTAAGGTGCTTTCTATCGATGAAATACACATGTTAAATGAAAAAGACATGTCTGACATATGGCGCAATAGACGTTCATGGCATGTTGCTACTTCGACAATGGCTGTTCTATCAGGTATAAAACAATATAATAATTTGTCCGATAGAGAAGCATTCGGATTCTGGGCGAATACATCGAACCTGAAAAACTGGCAGGACGACCCGATAGGCCGGATAAACGGTGTAGGAATAAATACCTTCCAATACTTGAGGATGATGGGTGGCATCGATACCGTTATGCCGGACAGAATCGTTAAAAAAGTTTTCGCTGAAATCATGGCAGAGTCAGATAGAACAATACCTTCAACGGATATTGAATTCATTGATTTCATAAAGCATATTGGGAAAATAACCGGTTATAGAGCTACCGAACTTTGCTGGATGGCATGGTTATTACAAAAGGACAAAGCCGTTCGGTAGTCCTGCAGAAATTAATATACTACTGCATTATGCCTTTAGAGAGTACTTCATCTATTTCATTGGTCCCGATATTACTTCCCGGCTTTACCATTTAAATAAATATTCTCATCGTCAACCGAAATAAATCCTTCTTTCCTCAATTGCATCGCATTTTCGCGTACTGCCATATAATTTATGTTGAGATGCCGGGCAATTTCGTATAATGAGAGCTTTCTATTCTCGATTAACAATCCTATTATGTTTCCGCGTACTTCCCGATTTGAACCTTTAAACGGCTTCTGCTTTTTATAATGAACGCTTCTGATATTTTCATTGGTCTTTGTTTTCAGCATCGCACCGTAATCAAACAAAGCATAATACCAGTGTCTTGGATTATTCCTGTCTAATGTCAGCTCTATAAACGGTAAAATTTCACGGTCTGAGATACTTTCCCGCCTGGAAAAAAACAAATGTATAAATACATCCCTGATGTTCGTCTCAATGAAAATAGTCGGTCGGTTATATGCAAAAGCAACAATTGCGGCAGCGGTATAACGGCCTATTCCGGGTAACATTATGAGCTCTTCCGGCTGATCAGGTAATACATTGTCATACCTGTCAACAACGATTTGAGCAGTTTCCCTCAAGGCAAGCGCACGCCGGTTATAGCCGAGCCCCTTCCATATCCTGACTACATCCCCTATAGATGCACATGCCAGAGTATGAAAATCAGGGAATTCCCTGATGAAATCGTCATATTTTCTTATCACTCTTGTTGTCGGCGTCTGTTGAAGCATTATTTCGGATACAAGGATATGGTATGGATCAGAGGTATCTCTCCATGGAAACGATCTCCCGTGTAACCTGTAATACTTATAAATCAACTTTTGAAAAAACAGAATTGTTGCAGGTGTGAGTTTTACCTGCGAACTTTGCGGACTATATATTGCTTTCATGAAAACCGTAGACTATACGAACCATTCTTCTATTTAATTGTATCATTTCCGGCAAATCATCAGGATTAACCTAAATAGAGTGCCCACCAGAATATCAAGCCATAGACACCATGCAATACAAACTGCTCTAACCATGCAAATTTTCCAAGCTTATTTCCAATTATTCCCTGACCTGCAACAGGAAGAGCTACAAATAACATGGCAAGCCATAAAAACACGATATAAGGCACAAAAGCCGTCATTAAATGAGTATCGAAATTCAGTAAATATGCGAGTACTACATAAACAAAGCCAAAAGCTAAACTTGTGACGACATGAATTAATATGCCCGTAACGTATACCTTAAATACGCTCGATGATTTATTCAATAACCGTATTGCAAATGATCCGTCTACTATTATCAGGTTAGATTTTATAATACCCAGTCGATATCCGGCTTCTGATACGGCAATCATCCCTATACCGGCTAAGACACCTGCAACCAGCCCGATAATTATCCACATACTTCATTCCCCCTGATTTATTATTATTTATAACCAGGTCGTAACGTAATCATTTTAATTATTTATATTCTTCGCGGTGGGAGATAGATTGAAAACTGTGCTTCTCTAACATGAAAAACGTTGTGTGGTATAAGAAGATTGGTTGAACGAAAAATACTCATTTCTTCAAGCATACGGATATTTAAAAAGTCCAATTTCATCACATCGGGAGAAACTTCAGGATGCCTGATTTCAAACCTCCCTGTACGGTTTCCCCACTGATAGAAACCGATAAGCGGGCGTATAAGATAGTTCACAGCTTCGTTTGTAGATGAAAATGGTTCCACAGTAAAATCAGCCGGTTTTTCGCTATTAATATGAACGGACACATCACCATTCCAATAGCCTTTCACATCAAAATGCGTATAATCGTTGCTTTCCTCTATATATGTTATGAGGTCGATATGCTGCCAGGAAAGACCGAACGGACGGGTAAACTGAGAAATTAGACTTGAAGTCACACCGCTTTTTAAGAAATATACAGCCTGTCTTCCTGTATATGGGTCGGTTACATATGTCCTTACATTAAACTGGTAATAATCGAATTGAGGTATCGGGACAAACTTGAGGTGAACTCTGGTACAACGAATTATCACAACAGATACAAATACGGAATTTCTTTCTACAATTGCGAGCGGTAAAAGAGCGGGAATAAAAGGACGGACATTCTCCAAAGGCACCAGATAAGAAATATAAACTACATTGTTAAGCACCATTTCTATACAAAATGGTTTATTCACAACATCAGACACAGTTCACCACCATCATCATTTCTATTATAATATTATCAGTTTATAATATCTCTTATGAACACCACAATAGTCTTCAACTGAAGGTATTTTAAATGAAAATAGCAATTAGCGGCGGAACAGGATTTATTGGAAGTACGCTCGCAGTAGCACTTGCATCTCAGGGACATGACATCACCATATTGACACGAAGGAGAAAAGGGGAAACATTAAAGGATACACATATCTTGTTTCTGGAATGCGACCCTACCGTAAAGGGTGTATGGCAGGAAAAAATAGCCGGGCATCAGGTCATTGTCAATCTCGCCGGCACATCTATCTTCAGACGATGGAATAAGAAAAACCGGATGGAGATAACTAACAGCCGGATTTTAACCACAAAAAACCTGGTAGAAAGCATTGCGAAAGAGCAAATGCAACAGATTCTCCTTTTAAGTGTATCAGGTGTAGGATATTATGGTTACCATGGGGACGAATTTCTCAATGAAGATAGCCCGCCGGGAAAAGGTTTTCTCGCAGAAATGGCAAAGCAATGGGAATTCGAAGCATCTAAAGCACACAATTTTGGTGCCCGTGTCGTGATATGCCGTCTCGGTCAGGTATTCGGAACTGACGGAGGCGCATTGCCTGGACTTGTTACTATTTCAAAATTTGGTATTGGTAGTGCATGGGGTAATGGAACACAATGGACATCATGGATACATAAAAACGATGTTATCAAGGCTTTTCTATTTCTTATAAAAAATACTACTATTAACGGACCTGTCAATATATCATCACCGAATCCTGTCCGTAATAAGGATATGATGCGATTGATAAGGCAACATATGCATAAAAAAGCAATAGTACCTTCCATACCGGCGTCTATATTGAAATTTGTTGCAGGTGAATTTTCCTCCTCATTTCTTAACGGGCAAAGGGTTATTCCACAGAAACTTATAGATGCAGGTTATTCTTTTTTATATCCCGATTTGGATAAAGCTCTTTCCGAACTTTTATCCGATACTAATTGCCGGGTATAGCATCAATTGACTGTTATAGACAGCGCGAGGCTTTGACATACGAATAAGCGGTTTCTATAATAATAACCGGGAGTTAAATTAAAGTTTGCTGATGTAGATACGTATATTCGGTGTTTGCTGATAAAATGATTGCTATAAACAATCAGGTTTATGGCAATTTTTTATATACACGTTTTTGCCGTTCGATACGTTAGTAGATATAACCGGTTCGAAAATATGAATGTACATAGTTTTATACGTCAGGGAAATATTCAATTGTGAATGGCCAACAATATTTACCTGATAATAAAGGATTGGCTATCAAGCGCCCTTTTTTATTATTTGTAGTTTCGGTATCTTCACCACTATAATCTAAAATAAGAGAAATTAAATTATTTTGAATAAATGAAAATGTAATATCTGTAATATTATATATTCCATGATAAATTTAAAGAACATTAGATTTAATTTTGATTTCAGGAAAATCGATAGAAACATCGTTAGCCTTGTTGCCATCCTTGTTATAGGGCTGACATTTCTCGTTTCCGGTACCGGTAAAATCTTCGGTTTGGAGGAAGTGCCCGAGCAGGTAGTCGGTTTTATTAATACACTAATTCCCTCTTTCATGCTCACTCCGGAAACCGTTTATTTCCTCTATCACATACTTATTCCACATCTTATACCGTGGGCGGAACTGCTATTAGGACTGCTGATTCTTATCGGTTTTATGCCGCGTCTTATGGCTGTACTTTATATACCGCTACTTGCTTCATTCCTGGGAACCAATATCTGGTCAATCAGTCAGGGACGTTTCAGTACCTGTGCGGACTGTTTTGGTATGTGGGAACGTATATTCGGTGCCCTTTCTCCGGTTCAATCGCTGATCTATGATATTGTACTGTTTTGCTGCGCATTGATAGTGATATTCGTTTATCCGGATAATTTCTTTTCAAGCAGGCACTGGCTGACGGAATTTGCACGAAAGAGCCGACCGGTGGTAGCAAAAATCAGAGATAATATCCTACAACATATAAATATACAGAATTTGACCAAAACTTTCAGACAGGAGAAGCATCCTAATATATTATTTTTAGGCTTTTGTGTCCTGGGAATACTGCTTGTCATCTTTGGTATAGTAATAGTCGCCAATACTGCTCATTCGTTAAGAACAGAAGCAAATGATACATCGATACCTGTTTCAAATCTTGCAATAACGGACATTACAGAAAACAGTGTCGTCATTTCATGGACTACCGATGAATATACTTTCACAAGCGTACAAATATACGATTCGGAAAACGCCACAATCAGGATCTGGACAGACCCGGTAGAAAACACGGTACACTCGATGACGCTCGATCAGCTTAAACCTGATACTATATATTACTTTCGTATCCTGCCAAAAGGCATACCGAACTATAGCGATGTGCTGGCTAATAATTTCTTCAGGACACTTCCGCCGGATATCGGCAAACCGGTCATAAGCGATGTCCATGTAAACTATTTAAGCGACCAGGATGTATCAATTGCATGGACTACAAATATTCCCACCAACGGCGAAATCGAATATTGGATATCAGGATCTTCAAACCGGAGCAAGGAAATAAACGCTGCATTTACTACTGAACACCGTATTCACTTGACTGCATTGGTGCCCGAGGCAACTTACAGCTATATAGTTAAATCAACCGACAATGAAAATAATCAGGCCGTTTCTGAAGAAATATATACGTTCTCGCTGTTAGTCGGCCCGGAAATTGGAAAGCAGGCACCCGATTTCACATTGCATACCGTCAACGGCGATGCTATAAGCCTTAGCGATTATTCAGGAAAATGCGTTATGCTAAATTTCTGGATGGTTTCCTGCCCCGGCTGTAGACAGGAACTTCCAATAATAGAAGAAACGTTCAAAATGCTACCTTTGGACCGTACTATGATTCTCGACATACATACAGGAGGACGGGAAGATATAGTAGCCAGCTTCATTGAGAGTGAAAAACTTTCAGTTCCTGTTCTCTATGATCCCGATAGAACGGTAACCGACCTTTACGGGGTTACCGGTGTACCGACCACATTCTTTATAGATAGTAACGGTATTATTCAGTTGATAGACGCACATTTCAATTCCAGCGAAGAGCTTGTTAATATTTTCCTGGATTTACTCAACAAGTAAATCCAGGTCCCTTTATATCGTGTATAATACCAGGCATATTTTTGAACTTAATAGATTCTGCTGTTTTCCTTATTATTTTGCGGACAAATTCCCCCAATATAATACTTAGAGGGAAATATATATCCAATAAATGAAAGGAATTGTTATTCGAGTTATTGAGCGGAGATGATTAATTTTTTTTCCGCCGCCGCCAGAACCAGAAGATCAAACCGCCGGCAATTAGCCATACCGGACTGTATATACCGATCCAGATCAATAGATTGACCAGTCCATGGCCAAAAGACATCAGGCTGTTCCATGCACTATTGACCGTTGTACCTGCCCTCCATGCCGGTATTACGGTGATATAGTCTTCCCGGATCTCAGTATCTGTATTCCCTTTATCATCGGTTACCGTAAGCGTTACAGTATAACTTCCCGATGCTTTATAAACATGTCTCGGATTACTTTCAGTACTATTCGTGCCATCTCCAAAGTCCCATTCATAGCTGTAAGGCTGGAACCCGCCGGCAATTATCGCCTCAAACCATACATCGTCGCCTTTATTCACATTTCGTGAGCTCGCATTCAGCTTGATATCCAGTTTTGCTTGCTCAAGTTGCACTTCAATAAGCGATGTCTGAGACGTCTGCTCCAGATATTGCATTCGCCCTTTTATACGTTCGATTTCCTCACGTGTACTGGTAAGTTCCCGCTGAACATCCAGAATATCATCTACTTTTTCAGCTTTTTCCATTATGTGAAGTAACTGTTGTTCTGTCGCTTCGAGGTTTTGTTTCCTTGCCTGCAAATCGACATATTCCTCGGTTACATCAGTGCTATATACATTCTGTGATTTTACTTCGACCGCCATATCACCCAATGAATTGACAACCTCATTGAAATGGTCCGAAGGCACTCGTATAGAAATCGATCCGTATACCCGCTCACCCTCAATCCAGCTATTTGATGAAACAACATAACCGTTTACCTGGTCTGTAATGCCCATAATCTTGTCGATGGCAGAAAGCACATCATCAACTATCAACTGCATGTTTCCCGTTTGTACTATCATCCGGTCGATCTCGCCGCCGCCAGCCGATTGAAGCACAGATTCATGTCCATCACTATCCGTCATAACCGGCGGTGCCGGAGCAGGTGTCGTTAAAGCAGGCTCCTGCGGGGTTGAGGGAGTCGTCAATCTATATCCCCGCGCATTCGATTCCTCTTCTGACGGCGCAGTTGCAGGTGCGGGAGGGGCTTCAGCAATCGATGTACTGCTTTTTCCAAAATATGTTCCTTCCTGATCATATACCTGATTTTCTCCACCGGGCGCTGAAGCAGTTCCGCTCATACGTAATACCACTGCTAAAATAATAATAATCGCTACTGCCGCAGTGGATAATGCTGCACGCCATGCCGTACTTTTCGGCACAAGTTCCCCCAGTTTTTCCCAGAAGGAGGGTTTCGCCTCTGCCATTATTCGTCCCTGTAGTTTTTCCCATGTCCGGGGCGGCAGGTCCAATTCAGACGTCCTCGCCTTGAAAATAGTGCGAAGTCCATCACGGACCCGGGTCATCGACACTAACTCGTCGCTACATTTTCGACAATCGGCTATATGACGCTCGATAAGCTCTTTCTCTTCGGGGGTTACTTCCCCGTCGATATAAGCGGCAAGCAGCCCTTCTATTTTCTTGCAGTCAATCGATTTATCTACCATTGACTATAACGCCTCTTGTCCCTGAATAATAAACTGGTCTTTTAAATATTTTAGTGCGTGATTGATTCTTGATTTCACTGTACCAAGAGGAATACCGGCAACATGCGCAATCTCATCATATGATAGTTCATTAAAATAGCGAAGCACTAACACTATACGATGTCTGGCATCAAGCCTGTTCATCATGTTAATTAAAGCCTCATATTCCTGTTTATTCATCGCGGTTTGTTCCGGATCATCCGGAGAGTTTATTTCCGACAATACGGGCATAACTTCATCCAGAGATAATGCAGGTTTATTCTTACGTTTACGGGTGCTGCAATGGTTGACTGTGATCGCATGTAACCATGTGGTCAATTTCCCTTTTGCCGGATTATATGTATCACGCGACTTCCACACCGATACAAATACCTCCTGAAGTATATCTTCCGCTTCTTCCTTATGCCCGGTAATGAGAAATGCAGTCTTGAACACCAGTAATTTATACTGGTTGTAAAGCGCCTCAAAAGCGCTCGTATCTCCCGTTTGCCATTTCTCCTTTTGACCGGTCATTTATTTCTCTACCAAATATATACTCAGTTTTTATAAAAAAAGTTCATTTTTATACACAGTTTCATCCATGTGTATTATGGAATAGGTTATTATTAATCCTCTGTTGTTTCAGAACATTCATGATATTA
>CAZAIO010000084.1:10454-11957 GCA_964485235.1 uncultured Dehalococcoidales bacterium | reverse complement strand
TGCGATGCTGCGGGGAATATACAGGACTCATTTTATCCGGGAGATACGGTTTATGTGAAAGGTATGGGCCTTGCTGAAGGCACCCGGTACAGCCTCTGGATTCAGGATGCGGATAGTATCAACAATGATAGATTGAGCACTGCCGGTGATCCGTCAGGCCTGCAGGAAACTGCTGTAACAGACAGCAAAGGCGATTTCGGACCTCTTGCGGTCTGGACTGTCCCTGTTACCGCGTTGTCAGGTAAATATGATGTAATTGCCGATAACCAGTCGCAGGGAACGACAGCATTATTCGAAGCTGCATATGATGAAATCTATAATGCGGGTTGGGAAGGGTTCAAGGTCGTGGCCGCAGCAGTGCCGCCGGTAGCTGATTTTATTGCCGACAGTACATCGGGAACAGCCCCGCTTACTGTTAACTTCACTGACATATCGAGCGGGCAGCCGGTTAGCTGGGCATGGGACTTCAACAACGATGGTATTATAGACTCCTCCATCCGTAATCCGTCCTACACCTACACCGGGGCGGGCGATTATACGGTAAAGCTTGAGGTTTCTAATGAAGCGGGCAGCGATGAAGAGATTAAAGCCCAATATATTAGTGTTACACCGACCGTGCCGCCGGTTGCAGATTTCGTTGCCGATACTACGTCGGGAGCAGCCCCGCTCATGGTTAACTTTACTGACATGTCGGACGGGCAACCGGTAAGCTGGGCATGGGACTTTAATAACGATGGAATTACAGACTCCTCACTTCGTAATCCGTCATATACATATACCGAGGCAGGCTCTTATGCGGTAAAGCTGGCGGTCTCCAATGCCGCGGGCAGCGATGAGGAGATTAAATCGGACTATATTATGGTTTCGGAACCGGTACAGGGACTGCTGTGGGGGCCTTATCTTACCGGAACTACAAGCTCGGGAACGGTTATCAATGTAAGGACAAATCTTCCGGCGAATGTAACCATCGACTACGCTGCGGAGGCCGATTATGCTGCTACCGGAATATATAATTACAATGCTGCCGACAATGCGGATGTAACCCTTCATCATATACCTCTTACAGGATTGGCGCCTGGAACGACCTATCATTACCGGATCGTGTATGGTGCCGAGTCTACGGACGACCATGTGTTTCGCACTTACCCGTCATCCGGTCCGTTTAAGTTTGCGGTCTATAGCGATACACAGGATCAGTTACCGCTGTTCAGCCAGTCTGATCGACATAAATTGGTTGCGGATCGTATTGCAGAGGAACCTGACCTTCTTTTCGTTCTTCATGCGGGTGACCTTGTCAATAATGGCAATAACATGCAGGACTGGAACCGCTTTTTCGATGCTGCAAGTCAGATGCTGGCGAAAGTGACTTTCTATCCTGCCATGGGTAACCATGAGGAAAACAGCCCCACTTATTATGAAGCCTTTGGAGTACCATCGTATTATTCCTTTGAGTGCAGTGATGCGCATTTCACGGTGCTCGACAGCAATACGTGGGCGTGGAGC
>CAZAIO010000084.1:0-10354 GCA_964485235.1 uncultured Dehalococcoidales bacterium | reverse complement strand
ATTTGCGTCTTTCCACTATCCTTTTTATACGTCCGATACTGAACACTTCGGTGGTTGGGAGAATCTCAGGCAGGAATGGGAAGAACTATTTATTTCCAGTGGCATCGATGCTGTCTGGAACGGGCACATTCACGCATACGAGAGATATATTGAAAACGGCATTAATTACAGCGTTGTCGGGACGGGCGGTGGTCCGCTCTATGTTTTAAGCGATAGTAGAATTGACGGCTATCAGAATAGCCTGGAACACTGTCTTGCCTATGCAAGGGTAACCGTCGATCCTGAAAATGATATTGCTACAGTGCAGATTGTAAAGGTTGCCGATGTTTCTTCCGACAATACACAGGTCATGGTGCTTTATCCGCCAGATACGGTTTACGAGACTTATATACTGGCACAGCCGCCGGTGGTGAATGCCGGCACTGATGCCGTTGTTATCTCAGGTCAGTCTTTCAGTCTTAATGCAGGCTTCAATGATCCCGGATTAAATGATGGCCCGTGGCACTATACGGTTGACTGGGGGGACAGTTCTCCTGTTACAACCGGAGTAAGCGAGCTTCAGGGGGAAAACAGGATCAATTCTTCTCACACCTACTTCCTGCCGGGTACTTATACCGTTGCGATGTCGGTTACCGATAATGACGGCGCAACCGGTACTGATACGGTAAATGTTGAAGTAAAGCCGTTCACATTCAACGTTGATCGTATGGTTGTCAACTTCACATCATTCAAACCGTATAAACAGGATATGATTGCTGCGAACGGATATTTTTACCTGCCAGAAGAAGTCCCTTATGATCTTAACAGAGATGAAGTGTTTATCGAATTTGATGGCGTGAGCATAACTATGCCTGCAAGGTCTTTTAAAAAGACAGGAAGGCAGGAAAAATATGTTTACAAATCTCCACGCGGCAGAGTTCCTCAGGCTTCCATGACACTCGATTTCAAAAGGGGTGAGTGGGACCTGGTTGTACGTAATATCGACGCCGGTGATATCGACAATTCCGACGGCATGGACGTCCGCTTGTGTATCGGTCCTGTTACCGGTGAAGCGCATATAAAAATGCATATTGACAGCCTGTATTTCAATAATAGCGAATAGCTTTAATTATGAGATAACAGTTGGCAGTTTGAATAACAAACTAAACGATTTATTTGAGGTTACTGATGATCAAAGCAACGAGGACGATAATAATAGCGGCAGTAGTTTTGCTCCTTTCGCTTTCCATTATTTTGCCGGACCGGATTGTGCCGGTACATGCTTCAGGGCCTACTACATCCGTCACGATAACGAAATACGATGCTGATGGGACGACCATTCTCGGCCAGGAAACAGTGGACTATGTATGGATGTCGGAAAACCTGCCTATGTACGGTGATGGCGCGACGCATTACTATCACCAGGGTCCTTCATTCGACAATTCCAGTTTCGACGCGCTCTGGAACCCGGCAGAGAACGTGAACTGGGACTCGAGGGACTATGGCGCTGTCATAGGTACCGATATCATGGACCTCTGCGAACTGGCAGGCGGGGCTTCGGCAGGAGATGTGATTAAAGTTGCATCGGCAGACGGATTCAGTAAGAGCTTTGATTACGAAGATGTTTACAGCCCGGAACCGGAACAGGGCAGAATAGTATTGACGTGGTATACCGAGAGTGGAATAGAGACCACAGGTGACGGTTTTGTTCCCGACTATTCAACCGGGATGCGCCTTGTTTTCTTTGCCGGGACTACCAATTCCGCAGGGAAGTACGTATTCGGCAACTGGGATATGCACGAGACCCTGGCCGAAGACCGCTGGCACTATTATTATGACGGAGAATACTGGCCTTCGAGCAGCGGCCTCTCTGTTAAGTGGGTGAGCGATATTAAAATTTATACGAGCGGGCCGGACACGTATAACCTGACCATCAGTTCAGATGATGGCGGAAATACAACTCCCGGCACAGGAAGTCACGCGTATAGCTCCGGTACTGTTGTCACAATTACCGCTGTTCCTGAAAGCGGGTGGCAGTTTGTTAACTGGACGGGCGCAAGTGTCGCCGATCCCGATTCTGCAAGTACTACGGTTACCATGGATAGTAACAAGACCGTCACCGCAAATTTTACCCAGTCCCCATGTGAACTTACCATAGAAATCGATGGTAACGGCTCGACTATGCCCGTGCCGGGCGATCATACCTGTGCACAGGGGGATGTTGTATACGTAACCGCCGTGCCGGATAGCGGCTGGCAATTTGTCAACTGGACAGGAGATGATATAACGGCCAGCAGTGCTTTAACTATATCGATAACAATGGACGACGATAAAACAATTACGGCGAATTTCACCAAGGAAACGCAGAAGCTGACTATTAAGGTCGAGGGGAGTGGAACAACCACACCAGCTGCCGGCAGTCATGTCTACGGGCGGGGAGCTACAGTCGATATTAAAGCGGTCCCGGACAGCGGCTGGGAATTCGCCGGCTGGACCGGTGATGTTGCAGACAACGGATCGGCAAGCAGCACTGTCATCATGAGTGCGGACAGGGAGATCGTGGCAAAATTCACTCAGGTAACATGTAATTTAACCATAAAATCCGATGGAAGCGGCTCTGTTACACCGGCTTCAGGCAGCTATAGTTATGCCCAAAATAAAGTGGTCACGATAACTGCTGTACCGGCGGATGGCTGGGAATTTATTAGCTGGACCGGTGATGTCGCAGATGCCGGTTCTCCTACCACTACGATAACCATGAATGGTAATAAAGGCGTTACTGCTCAGTTTGCACGGAAAACTACTATCTCATCGTCGACCGGGCCGGTAGAAACGGACGATGTATCAGAACCTTCGTCGGAGACAGGCGGACGGCTGTCGACAACTCTGCTGATAATCATAGCAGCGGGAATCATAATGGGGATTATTTTCGTGGCTGGTATTATACGACTGTTTAGAAGTCATTAAAATAGCCGTGTATACGGCATACAACAATTAACAGGATGGACTGAAATTTACGATGAAGTGTAAAAAAATACTGATCAAAAACCGTTTTACAATTATCCAAATCTGCGTGCTCATGCTCCTTTTATTTATACCCTTTCTGTCATGGCAACCGTTACAGGCTGCCGGAGCCACTACGTCCGTGCACGTGGTGAAATATGATGCTGACGGCAACGTACTTGGTGAAATCGATAAAACATATAAATGGTTGCGCGATAGTCTGCCGGTACAAGGCGATGGAACGACGCATTATTACCATCAGGGCCCTGTATTCGAGGGCGACATGTGGGACCCGACAGAGACTTTGAATCTGAAGGACAAGGGAGCGGTAAAGGGTACCGCTTTCAAAGACCTTTGTGAACTGGTCGGCGGGATGTCTCCCGGAGACGAGATTATGGCGAGAGCAATTGACGGCTGGCATACCGAGTTTGCCTATGAGAATATCTATGAGCCTCTGGAGCAGCAGGGACCGATTACATTATGCTGGTATAACGGCGAGGATGCCATTTCGGGAGAGAGCTACGGTAAGGGGTATCCGGGGAACAATGCCTATTATACTGCTATGCAGATGGTATTTCTGGCCGGAACCAAGAATGTAAATGGGGACCATGTATTCGGCAACACGGATATGAAAATGTGCCTGCCGGATGAGAGGTATCAGCATTTCTATGAAGGGCTTGCCAGCACTAACGGGCTTTCGGGTAAGTGGATCAGCGAAATCGCGATATTCAGCGGTGAAGCCCCGGTTAAGCCCGGCGAAAAGCTTCCGGCAGCGGACCAGGATGCATCTGCAAGTAAAGTGCCGTTGTTGCCGGTAATATTCGGCGTCACCGGTCTGGTTATCATCGCCCTCTGCATAATAATTATCGCCACAAGGAGAAAACATAATTGAAACAACTGATACGGGATAATAAATGGGCAGCTATAGGAATCATCGTCGGGATAGTATTTATTATAGCTGCGGGTCTCTTCATCTGGGTGAGTACCGGAACCGGTGCAGTGGAATGGGAATTGACCCTTGTAGGAAAGAATAATGAACAACGGGTATTAAGCTATCAGGAGCTATGCAAACTTCCTTCGGTAAAAGCCGAGGGCGGTTTTTTTACGACGGTCGGAGTGGTAAACGGCCCGTATAAAGTGAAGGGTGTCAAGCTGGAAGACCTCTGTGGTCTTGTGGGAGGGGTTACTTCGAATGATATGGTACTGGCATCTGCCTTCGATGGATATTCCATGATGTTCGATTATGAGCAGATAAAAGGGCATATTGAAACCTATGATCCGGCGACATTGAATGAAGAACCTCATAATGAGCTCATAGTTTTGCTTATATATGAACTGGATGGTAAACCTCTGTCACACAATGATGGAAAACCTTTAAGGATAGCCGTAGTTGGAGATAAAGCGCTTTTAACCGAAGGGCACTACTGGGTCAAATGGGTGAATAAAATTGAAGTTATCAGCCTGCAATAAACCGGAATGGACATCGTATGATCTCTTTTAAAACAACCCGTCTTTTTTATCTGATTTTTATACTGACTATAGTAAGTGTTTTTATTGTAGCCACCTCTGAATGTTCCTGTACAGGACATAAAAAGATCGAGATGAGGGTCCTCTGTGCAGGGAGCCTTATGGTGCCGTTAACTGAGCTTGAGAAAGCTTTTGAGTTGCAAAACCCGGATGTCGATGCTTTCATAGAAGGCCATGGAAGTATACAGGTAATCCGTCATATCACAGAACTATCCGAAGAAGCAGATATTATTGCAGTAGCGGACCATTCCCTGATTCCCATGTTGATGTATCCTGTGGCTATGCCTGACACCGATGAGCACTATGCATCATGGTATGCAAAATTTGCTACAAACTCTCTCGGGATCGCGTACACAAAGGATAGCCTGTACAGTGACGAAATAAACGGAGAAAACTGGTATGAGGTTTTATCCAGACCGGATATCAAGCTCGGCATTTCGGATGCGCGGCTCGATGCCTGCGGCTACCGTGCCTTTATGCTCCTGACACTTGCAGAAGCATATTATAATGACAGGTCGATTTTTCAACGGGTGCTCGGTGAGTTCAGTCCAGCAATAGGGGTGAAATCGGACGGGACACTCACCACAATTGAAGTCCCCGAACTGCTGCGCCCGGTCGATGAAAGGATTGTTTTACGGGGGTCCAGCATCAGAATGCTGGCTTTACTGGACTCGGGCGATATCGACTATGCGTTTGAGTACCGGAGCGTCGTCGAACAACATGAATTGGAGTTTCTGGAACTGCCGCCCGAGATAAACCTTGGTGACTTAACTTATGAAGAAGTATATAAAAAAGTAGTATGCAAACTGGACTTTCACCGGTTTACCACCGTACAACCTGTTTTTTCCGGACAGCCGATTATGTACGGCATTACTATTCCCGGTAATGCGCCTCATAAAGAAGTAGCAGCCCAATTTATTGAATTTTTATTTAGCGGCGAAGGCCGTAATATTTTCGAACAAAATCATCAGGCACAAATTATACCGCCGGAAGTCGATCATATGGACCTTGTACCTGAACAACTTCGACACCTGTTAATACAGTAAGCGGCAATACAGGTATTCTAAAGGGTATAACTATAGTACTCTAATTTTGGTCGGTAACCGGTAAATACCGGATTCCTAGTCGATCCCAATCATGACGTTAGATGCTTTAATGATTGCATATACGTCTTTGCCCGGAGCAAGCCCCAGTTTTTCCGCCGATTCTTTCGTGATTATCGAGACCACTTCCGCGCCGCCGGACAGCTCGACCACCACTTCGGTATTCACCGCGCCGGGTTTGACCTGTTTTACTTTTCCGTTGAGAGTATTGCGGGCACTGATTTTCATAGCTTCCTCCTGAAACAAATAATCGGAGCGTTCCTGTACGCTATAATTAATATTTAAACCTGACTGTCAATAAATGTCAATTAATTAACCGTACGTCCTGTTCCGCGACGGTAATTACCGGCAGATACCTTGCGGTCCGGTGACGATACTGTGGTAACGACTTGATAAACATTGATAGGCGTGTTACCATTATTATGGTCATATGTTCAAAATGTAGCTATAAAAGTATTATATTTATTGAATAATTAAGGAGATTTGAATAAAGATGAGCAGACCGCCGCTGGGTCGCAGGGTTTATTTCTTGCCGGAGGTTACTCTTTTTAAACCTGTCGGTATTCCTCTGACACAGCTCGAAGAGATCAATCTTGCGGTAGAGGAAGCTGAAGCGCTTCGCCTGAAAGATATCGAAGGGCTTGAGCAGGAAGAATGTGCACAGAAAATGAACGTGTCCCGGACCACGTTTGCCCGGGTTCTGACCGCGGCGCGGCGCAAGACCGCAGACGCGTTGCTTAACGGGAAAGCCATCAGGATCGAAGGCGGTAACTTTGAAATGCAACGGCTCCGTTTCAAATGTATCAACGGGCATCAGTGGGATGTACCTTCTGAGGAAGAGGCGGCAGGACCTGCCGGTTCATGTCCTGTATGCGAAAGCCCCGCTTTGACGCCGGTTATGCGGCAGTGCGGCCGGCGGAGAGGCAGGCAGCATCACAGAGGAAGAGGAAGACTTTAGGTTTCTCTAAAATACGGAATGGTATGAAAGGATGTTGAGAAAGCAATGAAAATACTTGATGATGTGATATCGACACTGGACTGCAATGCTGAAGTGCGGGATATACGGCAGGGAGTATTTCATACGGGAGTGATAACGAGGCATTGCGGGCTTGCTGCAACGCTTCCCCGCGATGCGCTGCGGCAGGAAAAGCCTTCAGTAAAGGAGCCCGGTACGTTGCTGAGAAAAAGCGTCTTCGATCTGGTACGTATGGCTTATTCAGATACGTTGCTGGAGGCGGTGATCGGTATGGCGACAATCAATTCTTTGTTCGATGTAGATGCAACACGTTGCAGGGAGCTTAATGCCGGCGATCTTATTCATGAAAAAGGGCAGGGTAAGAAAGTTGCTATTGTGGGGCATTTTCCCTTTATTCCGAAGCTGAGGGAAGTGGTAAAAGAGCTCTGGGTGATAGAGAAGAACCCGCACGAAGGGGATATGACCGAAGATACGGCGGAGAAGTTCATTCCGGAAGCCGATGTCGTCGGCATTACGGGAACATCGTTTACCAACCATACGATCGGACAATTGCTTGAGCTATGCCGCCCGGATGCATTTATTGTAATGCTCGGCGATACTACTCCCCTGTGCCCGGTCCTCTTCGATTACGGAATTCATGCGATATCGGGAACAAAGGTGATCGATTCGGACATTGCACTGCAATGCGTGAGTCAGGGGGCCAATTACCGCCAGATTAGAGGTATAAAGAAGCTGACTATGATGAAATAGCGCCGGGACAATGACCGGCGAGACCGCCCGGCCGGATAAAAAAGATTATGGAAATATGATTGAAATAGTTAATGTTTATAACACGGAGGTGAAACATGATGTATGGACCCGGTAGCGGAAGAGGTATGGGATCAGGTGCCAGGAATGGCGTTGGACGTGGTATTGGAGGAGGTATGGGAGGCGGCAGAGGCTTCGGTTTTCGAGGCAGATCTCCTTCCTGGCCGTATGTAGGCCGTGGACGCGGGGGATTGCCGCGGTGCGGTTATTTTGCCGGCGGATACGGTAATGTAACACAGACACAGCCTTATCGGGAGACGCCTTATTATGCGGATACCGGCGGTGCTCAGATGACCCGTGAAGAAGAGCTTGAATTTTTAAAAGACCAGGCACGGAACATAGATGATGAGCTTAAATCTATCCGCAAGAGAATAGAGGATATCGAGGGCGGAAAACAGGAATAGTCCGTTCAGCGAAAATACAGGTTGAGGTCGATGTACAGAGCGGGAATACCATCCTGTATTCTCATACTGTAGTATACGCAGGATATATTTGCCGTGAGCGCCGTTTTAATATAGTATTCATAAGCAGAAATATTAATACAGGGAGTATAGTATGACTTCAGCCTGGGAACAATTTCAGGAAATTGTTAAAGAGAAGATGAGAGAGCACTTCTCTGAGATAGTTGTGGAACATGCATTGAACCCCCGTAATGTCGGCGATATTGAAGAGTATAGCGGCCTTGCAAATTATACCGGTCCGTGCGGCGATTCAATGCAGATCTGGCTCAAGGTGGAAGACGAAAAGATCACCGATGCCTCGTTTATGACGGACGGCTGCGGGACCACAATTGCATCGGGCAGCATGATCACCGAGCTTGCCAAAGGCAAAAGCCTTACCGATGCCCGGAATCTTGACCAGAAAACGGTACTGAAAGAACTGGGCGGGCTGCCGGAGGAAAGCGAACACTGCGCCCTTCTTGCGGAAAGGACGCTCAAACAGGCGATCGACGATTATTTTAAAAGAAAAAGCGAAGCACAATAACACTACAGGACAGAGCGGTGTGACGAAGTCCCGTAAAGGATACAGATCGTGCCCTCTTTGACATTCGGTCCGGTTCCTTCTCGTCGTCTGGGGCACAGCCTCGGGATCAATAATATCCCTCCGAAAACATGCAGCTATTCCTGTGTCTATTGCCAGGTGGGAAGGACTACTGCTATGTGTCTTGACCGCGGGACTTTCTATCCGCCTGAAGAGGTAGTCAGCAGCGTCGGGATAAAGGTCGAACAGCTGAAAGAAAAAAATGAGCCCGTAGACTATCTGACATTTGTTGCAGACGGTGAGCCTTCGCTTGACGTCAATATCGGCAGAGAAATTGAACTGCTGCGTCCATACGGCATTAAAATTGCGGTGATCACTAATGCGTCCCTGTTATGGCGTGATGATGTCCGCAGTGATTTACAGAGAGCGGACTGGATATCGGTAAAAGTAGATGCGGTAAGCGAAAAAGTCTGGCGGCGGATTAACCGGCCGCATAAGCTGTTGGACCTGGACGATATTTTAAAAGGGATTCTTACCTTCCGGCATGAATTTCGCGGTGAGCTTGTTACCGAGACCATGCTCCTCAGCGGCCTCAATGATAACGTAAGGGAGTTAATGGATCTAGCAGACTTTCTTGAAAGACTACAACCGGTAAAGTCTTACCTGGCTGTTCCTGTCAGGCCTCCTGCGGAACAGATGGCGCATGCTCCTGATGAGGAAACACTCAATATAGCATATCAGATATTTTCAGATAAGCCGGGCAGCGTAGAATATCTCATTGGATATGAGGGGAATACCTTTGGGTATACCGGAAATGTAGAATACGATTTGCTCAGCATTACCTCAGTACATCCTATGAGAGAAGATGCGGTAAAAGTACTACTTGAAAAAAACAGAGCGGACTGGAGTACTGTCGAGGCGCTGATAAAAAAGGGCAGCATAGTAGAGACCGAATATGAAGGCAAAAAGTTCTTCATGAGAAAACTACACGTGTAAAACATAAGCGGCAGAAGTAAAACAGCAATTCGATACAGGTAACAGCGATACTTTTCCGGAAGGTTTTTGACATATAAATTTTATTATGTTATTTAAGTTAATAGAGATAATCAATACGCTTGAATGGTCGCTTTGCGTGTTCGATTACCTGACAGCCCGGAGTCGTATACTCGTTATAATGTTGCGCAATGCGCCATATATGGTGTAATCTTAAGGACGCGATAAACTGTGTTCCGGAATCGATTGCATTGCAGGTGGTGGTGGAGAATCAGAAGTTGAAATCCGTTGAGCCGGTGTATTATATATAAATAGACCGTCTAAAAATGGAAGGTGTGGTAGACGATGTTGACGTCCAGGGCAGGTCGCCCGGATAAAAGACAAACAAAATAAACAACGGCGATATAATCATGCAAAGTCCCGGGGAGCGGGCACAGGGAAAAGGGATGACGGTCTATGGCGATATGGAGATAGATCATATGAAGGAGAAAAAAATGAAGAATAAATTGAGGCTTTGCCCAATTTCACATCGAGATTGCAGACAATGTGCTATCTACCGGGGAAAGCACGTTTATCTCAATGTTTGTAAAGGTGCACCCGGTGCACAGACCAATTGGATCCTTGCGACAGGTTCCAGGAAACGCGTTGGTTCAAAGTCTGCAAAACGTCTCTCTGCATCGCGAATTAGTAAGAGTGAAATTGAAGCTTTACCCAATATTACCATTAAAGCCGTAGATGCGGAGACCGAGGAATCGAAGTATTACGACCTGAAGGAAACGGAAAAGTGGAACTGGAATGATTCTACATTGACGCGGATATCGGAGGACACACAGGTCAATAGCTGGGAAGATCTTGTTGAAATCGCCCGTTCCAGAGCCAAGAGCGGCTATCGTGAATTAGTGGTACGCATAATTCCGCGTTATATGCTGATTGAAAGCACCGGGTAGACTAGTTAAGAAATATTGGAATGGCGGCTCTATTCCCG
>CAZAIO010000083.1:0-11998 GCA_964485235.1 uncultured Dehalococcoidales bacterium | reverse complement strand
TGTATAACATTGGAACAACTTTATTATTTGATACCTGTAAAGGTTGGACTGGTTGCTCTGTATTTCCTAATATTGTATTTGCTTCGATTTCCTGGAAAAGGCGAATATAGATCGCTCGTGCAACTTGTCTTAAATCTTGGTACGGGGTTATACCGGAGATCCACTGATAGAAATAGAACCGGGATTGATGACGAGTGATTGGAGATAAATGAAGTACAATAGAATTGATATCATTATATTACTGTTATCATCTGTAATTAAAATCCAGTTTAAAAAACTATAACACTGTAGTGTTGCAAAATCCCTTCATTTGATTTTTTAAATCTTATCTACCTCTCCAATGACTCTGGCTGGATTGCCGGCTACTATTGAATATGGAGCAACGTCTTTTACTACTACACTACCCATACCCACAATAGCCCACTCTCCAATAGTAATTCCATCTTTGATCGATGAACTAATCCCTATGTACGCTCCTTCATTAATAGTAACGTTACCTGCTATACCAGCGAGAGCTCCTATAAGAACGTAATCGCCTATTGTAGTATCGTGGCCTATATTTGATTTTAACGCAATAAAAACATGATCCCCTATTATTGCATTTGCCATTACGGTAACCATTGGTAGTATTATTGTACCTTTCCCCAAAATAGCACTTGTGAGTATTACAGCGGTTGGATGTACAATCGTTGCATATTGTATAAAGTTCAATCCAAAATTATTGACTATTTTCTTTTTAACAAAGGCTTTCTTTGCTGAACCTATCAATATTACAAAATATGATTGCTGATAATTAACGACATCGTTGATTTTTCCTAAAACCGGGACTCCATTTATTATCTTATTCTGTTTCGAAGGGGCGTCGTCAAGAAAACCAAGCAAATTCCAGTTGTCATCTGACTGCTGTATCAATTCCGCGACACTTCTACCATCTCCACCGGCCCCTACAATGATTAAATCTTTTTTCATTATGGACTCCAGTTACAAATTAATTATCTCACTGAGCAAATACTGTAAAATTCGGTGAATATTTTCAAAGTAGATATTTGTCGAACTCATATTCTTGGGAATAATTGGTCTTCTCGATATGATTATGATTTTCGCACTTTTCGCCTCTGCGATTCTATTTTGTGTTTCTCAATTGCAGATTCACAAACTTCTGCTACTTTCCTTGCCACACTTTTCCAGCTTCTATTTTTTACAACATATTTTCGCCCGTTTTTACCCATACCTGTTCTTAGTTCCGGGTCAGCGATCAGCTTAATAATTGCTTCAGCAAGCTCATGAACGTTTTCCGGGGCTACACAAATGCCTGACTTGGACTCAATTAGAAGGTTACTGACTCCGTCTATGTCGCTGGCCACAACCGGCTTTTCACATGCCAGATATTCGCACAATTTGAGGGGAGAGCGACCTATTTTCTGATTTAATCCTCTGACGGAAGGAATTACACAAATATCACTTGCATTTATATATAACGGCACTTGTTCATATGGGACACGTCCAACAAAATTTAATTTATTCAATGTAATATTACTATGATTACATAGGTCGCGGAGCTCTTTTTTCATAAGCCCATCACCTACAATGAGGAAATATGTTTCGGGCATTTTTTCTAAAATAAGTGGGGCGGCATAAATTAAATATTCGATTCCTTGCCACTGAACCAGATTTCCTACGAAACAAATATAATTACAGTCTGGATTTAAATTTAATGCGTCTCTTGCCTTTGTTCGTTCTATTGGCCGGAATAAATTTGTATTGGCACCGTTTTCTATTAATACTATTTTATTCTCTTCAACTTTGTAATCATTAATAAGCACATCTTTTATTCTTGATGTCACCGCAATAATCTTATCAGTACTTCCTATATTACATTTTTCAATCCATCTGATAATTCTCAGAGAAAAACCGCTATAGCTGCCGGATATTTTTGCCTCATCGGTTATTATACCGTTTACTTCTTTGACGAATGGTATGTTAAACAGCATCGCCAAAAGATATTCGCTGTTAAATAACTTATGTCTGCCATAAATTACATCAAACTTTTCCTTCCGTCTCATTATCAACATAGAAGCGATAAGAAATAAGCGGATTGCGCTCAATAATGAAAATAATATAATAAGCTCGCCTTTCAAAGAATCGTATAGAGAAAGTGAACAGAGTTTGTTTTTTATTTTGTTCCATGAATAAAATTGATATTCTTTGTTATCTTTTTTTACATTCTTTGAATTATCTGTATTTATATGTACTAATTTATGTCCTAAATGAGTTAGATTCCTGGATACCTCGTATATATGGACATGAGAAAAAGACGGGTCTCTACTTTTCAAATATTCACAAAATAGGATATTCATAACTGTTCGTCAATCATTGAAATATATTGTTTCAGCTTGTAATGGTTTATTTGACAAATCCGCTTACAGTATCGCACTGGTAGACTCGTGAGAACCCCTGTTCCGACAACGCCTGGTTCGGATCATAATCCAGTCGGAATGGGGCAAGGCCTGCTATATTTAAGGGATTAATAACTATCTCCTTTCTTATAAGAACAAGCTTATCGCTACATTCGGTAAAGTCACGGGAATACAATTGATCGCACATAGTCACTACCTTTCCAGCCAGTTCCGGTAAACGACCGAGAAGGCTGTAAATACAGTCGCCCGCAATCTTACCATTATACATATTTGAGACTGTATTCATCGCCTCAACCTCGGACTGTCTGAAACCATAACGGACTATCGTGTTGGGAGAAAAAGTCCGGTTATCGGTATTTGCCTGTATGCTCATAACCATAAGAAGAGTAAGGGTAAAAGTCATTATGCCGGCTAAACAGGCTCTCAATGTTTTTTTCGCAGGCAGGTTACCCAGCCATAAAAATGCTACTCCGACCGGTATAGCCAGCAATACCTGTAAGAGATAGTTCCACCTTCCTACCATGAAGCTTCGATTGGTGATAATTCCAATAAAGTTTACAGCAAGGATCAGCAGGCTTGCGAATACAAATGCGAACCCATACCTGTTTCTTATATCTCTGGAAAACATGATAAATGCACCTATGAAAGCGAAGGTAAAGTACACAAAAAGGCCTGCATAATTGAACAATTGCTCACTAAAAGGGACCACATGTTCTCTGTACTGGATAAAAGCCGATTGCAATGAGTTAGGCACAAGAGCAATTCCCCCTGGTGGCATCGTCGCTAAATTATCAACACTGAAACCTGTACGTATCAGTCCTCTGAGTATACTTATATGACCTGAGAAAAAAGTCCAGTAGCCGAGAGTTGCTATAGCGAATAATATGAAGGCAAAAAGATAAGTACTCGTTTTTTCGGTAGCGGCACGATAATGTAGACGTTGATAAAACTCAAAACCGAGCCAGGTGAAGAATAACAGCATCACAAGGCTGCTCGATGCTACAGGATGAGTCAATATTAATACAATCATGAAAAGCGCCGAAAGACAGATGCTGACCGCGGGCTTTTCCTGTCTTACCTTGAACAGGAGATAGATGATAATCGGAATAAAGATAACTCCCAATGAGTTCGGTATTGTCCAGTAGGCAAATCTGATCTGTAGGTCTGCAACGCTCAGAAGCAGGGCGGCCATCAGCCCGGCCCTGGTACTGTGCATAAATTTGCCCAGTAAAAAAACGAACAAAATATTACAGATAACCTGGAGCATACATACCGAGAACATGGTTGCTACCTTATAGCTAAGCCCGGTGATGAGCGAAGTGGCTCCGATAAGCAGGTGCATGGACGGCAAACTGGAATATCTGGAAGCCCAGTTTATATATCCGGCATCAAGCATATTCATGGTAAGCTTTTGATGGTACCACGGATCTATGCCTACGATTCCGTGGTAGATAAGCAAAGGTGTCCACACCAGGCTCAAGCCAATGAGTATAATTTTAAATAGTGTGAATACGGTGGCAGAATTTCGAAGCGGTAAAAATATTATCTCTACGGAAAGTACAGCCGCCATGGCTGCCGTTGATATAAAATAGCCCAGGGGTCTGGTATAAAGGTCGGCTCGCAACTGAAAAACCATAATACTGTATATCAGCAGGCAGAAGAACAGGATGTTGAGCAGCAGGTATATGCTGAGAGTTGTCTCTGATTGCTTCGGTACGGTGGTTGTCGATCTGCGTCTTATGAGCAGGTAGGCCATGCAGACGAGGTAGATGATGAATCCGACGGCGGTATAAAGGGGACTGCGTATCACAAGGTGGAGATACAAAGTCAAAGGTATGGAAAGAACACAACCTGTTACGGCAAGAGTTATGTCCAGGTTATCTATAGTTTTACTCAGTAATGCTTTCAATGACAGACTCCAATGAATTGAAAGTGTATCTTATACTCAAATGTCATGCAAAGTATTTATATATCTCTGCTGCCTGTTCAGAGACCAATCCATATCGATTAGTGCGTCAGTACTCTATGAGATGTACTCAAGGCCGAGATAAGCCAAAGCTCTAATGACGAAGTAATATCGAATAGCATATTTCGCCTATGCTTTCAGTTATTCTTTCCCATGAGTAACCCTTTACCTTTTCCTTGTTATTACTCGAAATTTTAATTGAAAGGTCTGCATTATCCAGTAGTAGTTGAAGCTTATCAGCAATCTGCTGCGGTTTTTCAGGATCGACGATGAAGCCATTTTCTTCATTGAGTACTATCTCTGAAATTCCGCGGATGTTAGTCGCGACTATTGGCAGGCCGGCAGCCATTGCTTCCATAATCACTAAAGGGAAACCCTCTGATAGACTTGGTAAAACGAATATATCAGAAGATGCCATATACAGTGGCACTTCTTCATTTTGAACTTTGCCGACAAAAGTCACAAATTTTACCAGGTTTAATTCCTTGACAATATTTTCCAAATGTCGCCTATCGTTCCCGTCTCCCACAAGCTTCAAACTTATGTCGTATTTCTTATCGACAATACAACTCATAGCCTCAATTAAATATCTCACTCCTTTAACTGGAGATAGTCTGCCAACAAAGAGTATTATCTTTTCATCCTGTCCATATCCCAGATAGTTACGTAATGCCTTCTTTTCGGACAAACCTTCAAATTTATTTAAGTCTACTCCATTAGAGACTATTATAATCTCCCGGTTACAAATCTTTTGCATTGCTAACTTCATGTCTTCAGTTAATGCAATCACTGCATCAGCATGATTTAAAACCAATTTGGATATAGCATTTTTGAATGCCCATGAAAGATAAACATCTGAACCTTGTCCTGAAATAATATAAGACTTCTTCCATAATTTCTTTGCCAGAAAACCAGCCAGACCACAAGAAACATACTGGCAAAATACTATATCGGGGTCAATTCTTTTTATTACAGGGAGAGACATCAAATTATGGCTTAAACCAAATAATACCTGTTTTCTTATGGTCTGAACCCTGTGAACAAAAAAACCATTATTCACGCATTCTCGCGGCAGGTTCTTACTAATTGAGGTTATAACGTGAACTTCATTCCCCATACCGACGAGATGGCTGGCGATATTGTGCGTGGCAATTTCCATACCCCCCATCCATCGTGGTGGGAAAGTTTGAGCTAATATTGCTATTTTCATATTTCTTTACCGCAATGTATTATTGCTTAAATAATTTTAATTTTCTCTTGTAATTATCGATTTGTGTCAGCAATAATTCTTCAAATTTATCTGCAATCGTGTTGATCGAATATTCTTCTATAATCATAGCTTCTTTTTTTACTTCAAAGACACCTTCCAGAAGAGGATTTATTTCTTTAAGGTCATCTACAAGATATAAGTTTTCTGAATTTATTTCTGCAATTCCGCCAACCCTGGTGGCAATAACCGGCTTGCCCAAAGCAATAGCTTCTAGAACTACTATAGGAAATACTTCGGATTTCGATGGTAAAATAAGTATATCGCATGATTTCATGATGCGCAGCGTTTCCTCGTGGGGCTTTTGCCCGAGTAGTATTATACGGCTATTTAAGCCGAGTTTACACACCAACTTTTCGATTCGGTGCCTTTCGGGACCGTCACCCACGACTACCAGCTTGAAATTTGTTTTCAAATTACTTAGAACTTTCAGGAGTCCATCGACATTCTTGACTTTAACCAGTGATCCGACAAACAGGATGAATTGTTCATCCTGTTTTATACCGATATTTTCTCTGATTGGTAAATTATTAATGTTATCGACGGTCTGCGTTATTTTATTCAAATCAAGAGGATTGGGAATAGTAACAGATTTTACCCTTACATAGCGTTGAACCTCTTTTCTTAATGTTTCGCTGGGACAATGAACAACAGTATGTTTACCCAATCGAAGAATGACTATCTCCATAAAATAATTTAAGGTGGCCGTGATAGGGTTTGTGAGTTGGAACCACGATTTGCCGCAGAACAGATGAACAGTAGTGATAACGGGTATATGGAATTTTGCGGCTGCCCATGTTGCCGGTAACGTGGGAATATATGCATGATTATATATTACGTCTATTTTATGCTGTTGGAGAAAGCTGACCAGATAGGTATAGAGTTTTGCTGCGAATAATAGTCGCTGTACTACATTTTTTCCTGCCGTTAAGGGGCGCGATATCTCTATGCCACTGGTTATTTCATATACAGAGGATGAAGGCTTTGCTTTACCTGCCACTACGAACACTCTGTGATCTCTGCCGGCCAATTCCTTGCAGAGGAATCGTGCTACAATTGCTCCTCCGCTCAGCTCATCGGAATCAAATGACTCACGGATATATAATATATTCATCAGGTTTATTAATCCCTGGAATAACTCAGAGCAATCCTCGCGCTATTATTTCGTAGTCTCAGTTCAGCTATCATAGCTTCCAGCTCTTTTCCAATATGTTGCTTTGATATCCACAGGTCGTTAAACATGCTGCATATGTTATTGATGTTTAAATCGTTCACATCCAGAACATATTTTTTTTGTCCCAGCATTTCCATATAGCTTTTTACCTTCGGAGCATATGATACGGCCATAGTAGGTACATACATGGCAGAAGCAATAATAACCGAGTGTAAACGCATACCAATCATCGCATCCAGGCAACTGAAAACCCCCGCAATTGTGGATGAGTCATAATCTTTGAAAAGAGACATTGAATGAACATTGTTTGTATGTTTTATATTATGCCTTATTTTTTCTGTAATATTAACATCTTTCGAGCATAATGTGATTAAAACCATTTCTACGGAATAATTGTCAATTATGCTGTCAATTGCGGAAGCCAAAGTCTCAACGAATTTAGCCTCGCTCATTCTATTAATCGGCTTTATCATAGAATCTATTAAATAATTTATGTTTAATCCTACAAGTGATGTATGAGCAGGTATACTCTCCGAGACAAATAAAGATTTGCTTATTTTCTTATCAACAGATGAGATTGATATTACCGGATCAACTGTTACATACGTAGGTGGTTTGGTAACACCAATTTCTTGTAATAAAGACTTTGACTGCTCATCCCTTAATATTATGAAGCTAAGAGAATTGAATATTGAACGAATTATCCACCGACCCAGATTTGTATAAATCGGGCCTACACCGGCACAATAAGCACCTACAGGTGTTTTTAGTGCACGTACAATTATTACGAAAAAGAGAAATATAAAAACTGTATTTTCGCGCAGGTTAAATAACTTCCAATCGTAATACATACCTGCTGTTAGTATTACAACATTCGATCGTTTTAATGACTTCACCGCATGATAGAGCGTGCGAAAGGGTTTTCTTGTTAATTCCTTTCGCCCAATGGGAATGATATCGATAGAATAGTTTGCCAGATTTCTTGTGAACCATTCAGGGTTTATTGCCGGTATTGTAAACTGTACATTTGAATATTCTTTATTTATATCACGAAGTACGCTTTCAAAAAACAGGTTATCACCGACATTTATTCCGCTGGATGCTCCAATGACAAAGACTCTTTTTACATTGTGTTCAGTTTTAAGATCATGATTTTTATGCATTTCAAATTAAGCTGAATTAACGAAATGACGATAGACCTTCAGATATTCCTCGACACATTCATGCCAGGAGAATGTTTTGCTCTGGTGGTTTTCCGCTTCTCTTTTATAAACTCTGGTCACCGCTTCTGCTATTGCCTCCGAATTTCCGGGCTCCACCAATACATATCTTCCTGAGACAACCTCGGGCAAGGATGCCACGTTTGACGCTATCACAGGTCTGCCCATAGCACAAGCCTCAGCAGCGCTGAAACCGAAGCCCTCCGATAATGAAGGAATGACAACACAGTCCGCTGTCGCTATATAATCGGGAAGTTCATTTCGCGGTACAGGTGCGAGTAAAACCATGTCATTTTCTATATTCAGTTCCTTTATCATACGCCTGATATTTTCGTATCTGTCACGTGGATCATTCGATAGCACCATGAGCAGCTTTGAGCCGGGTACCGACTGTCTAATTAAAGGGACTGCCTGTACCAGGTATTCTACACCTTTAGAAATACCCGGCCTGCCATAGTACATATAGATGAATGTATTACCCAGCTTGTGCTTTTGCCTGATAGCTACACCATCAGCTTTTTCCGGGTTAAACAGGTTGTAATCGATACCATTGTAGATAACTTTGATTTTCTCCTGTTTAATACCAAAACCTGCAAGGCAGTCCGCTGTATAACGGGATACTGTGATATACCTATGGAACGGCAGCGTAGCTATGATATGTTCAAGCAATTGATGTAATCCGGATTTGAACCGGCTCATGCCGACCAGGTTCTTCCATTGAGAACCGAATAGCTCATGAACCGTTATCAGGCATGGTTTCTTCCACAGTTTTCCTCCCAGCCATGCAGGAAAAGCACCATTGTACGTGGTAGTATGGACCAGGTCAGCCTGATGAGCAATCCTTAAAACTTCAGGAATGGCAAAGAAAGAGAACCAGTACCTGTCTCCTCTGGCGGGGGTTTTAACTCTAGATACCTTCACACCATTGATCACCTCAAATGAAGGAGTATTCCCTGTTCTAAGCGTAACTACGGTTATATCATGTCCCCTGGCAGCAAGCCCTTCACAAAGGTTCTTGAACACGATTTCAACACCGCCAATGTGCGGGATGTAATATTCAATGACAAACAGGACTTTCATTTTTTTATCCGATGGTCTGTTAGCCATCATCCACTAACCTTCAATTACATTGCATTATAAGGGTCTTGAACCGTGTCTTCAACACGGTGAGTGTAACATTGAGGCTAGATACTACAGGATTGATGCTAAAGTCCCGGGTGTAACAGATGACAGCGCAAAAACGAGTAAGCGTTTTGATATAGAAACCTCAAATAAGTATAATTGGAATTACTGCATCTTTCCAAGTACATATAATCTGCTTTACAAGGGGATCGACATGGAAAAAAGAGAAGTAAAGAAAGGTAGAATTAAGCGGGTGGACTGGCCGGAACATCTGTATTGGAACGATGGTACTTATAAGGAAAGGGATGGGCAGGCGAGGTTGGACATGGCACGACAGGGTTATCCGGAGCAACCCCTGCCGCCTGATGGAACACCTGATGAAATTTCTGTTGGACAACAGTTGCTCGGACCTGATTCGGAACCGTGGTTTAGCCGTGAATCTTCACGTCATGGACGGGACGCGGAAAGATGTCGGGAGTACCTTGATAGCTTGTCGGACGAAGAGATAATCAACAAATACTACGAACTCAGTGAGCAGAAAATCGTCTGGGATGACGGATATTATTACCCGAATATTAAAAAGCTGTTTCTAACCCCATTTGAGCGAGAGAAAGACCGACGCGAAATAGCTTTATGGCAAAAAAACTACGAGAAGAGCGAAGCTGCAAGGTGGTACGAAGAAGCCAGGGATAAATCATGTGTCTGGTGGCTGGAAAATCATCTTGTTGCCAAACACTCATTTAAATCGTGTATGAATTGTGGAACCTGTGCCGCGGCATGTCCGGCTGCCGAGTTCTATGACTACAATCCTCGAATAATCATGGAAACCATTCAATCAAAGGACGAGGAAAGAATTATCGCACTACTGAAAGAGGATACTATCTGGTACTGCGCTCAATGCGGTACCTGCAAGCTAAGGTGTCCCAGGGGCAATAATCCTTTTGCGCTTATCTCATCTCTCAGGCAGCTCAGCCAGATTAAGGGCTATCATGTTTATAGCGAACGTGGCAAGCAGCAATATACTGCACGGCATCTCTGGGGAGGCAATTTCTGGAATAGGGCATCTTCGCTTTATTTTAGAAATACTTTGTTGCCTTTTCACCTGGATTTCGGTCCAAGATTTGCCCGTTATGCTTTCAACATGGAGGAGATGCATAGAAGAGTCGGCGGCTGTCCGGATATGGACGGCTCAATGCCCGGAAGAAAAGTTCATCCATCTACTTTGCACGAGGTGAGACGGTGCTGGCAGGAAGGGGGGACTTTACAGCTATGGGACCAGATAGAGAAATTCGCTCAGGAAAAGGCCAAAGAGCATAATATAGATATCGACGATTATTTTTACATGGTTTAATAGTGAGTATTGTATACGGGGAGCGATGTATGCAGGAAGACAACATTTATAATATCGAGGCAAGAGAAAACACCTGGAAAAAGTATATCAAGGAAATTCCATCGGATGGCTATTTTCTTCTGCCAAGCTGTATTCTGGCAGTTACCTATCCCGGTACGGAAGCAATGATACCGAGATTTTTGGATTTTCTTGATCGGGACTGGAACGTGAACCTGAAGCCGGAATCACAATGTACGTGCTGTTCGGGGATAGCATATCATGGAGACGTGGCTACAATAGAAAGCACCTTGCTCACCACTGCACGGCTATGGTCCATAGCCCAGGAGGCTGGCTATGATACCATCGCTGTAGCCTGTGTTACCTCATTCGGCGTTCACTGCGAATGTTTTGACCTTT
Source organism: uncultured Dehalococcoidales bacterium (assembly GCA_964485235.1). GTDB lineage: Bacteria > Chloroflexota > Dehalococcoidia > GIF9 > UBA5629 > CAZAIO01. The sequence continues at coordinate 1,085 of CAZAIO010000083.1, read as the reverse complement.
ATCACGAAGAACCAGGACTTAAAAAGAAAATTGACAAGCTTTTAATGAATGCGTGCGGGAGAAAATTTGAGCTTCCCAAACATATTATACATGTCAGTGATATTGTTTATAATAATCGTCTTGAGTTAAGAGATGAACTCATGCCTTATCAGTTGGTCGACAAACATACAGGACGCCTATTGCGAGGAGTTGATCATGTGGGCTGCCACTATAATAAACTCTTTCCACTTGAAAGGTCTATGGGTGGGGGAGAATATTGCGAAGTGTTATCGGGGCTTGTTAAAGCGTGGGGTGGTGAATCGATTGACTATCCTGAGCGTCGTCATTGTTGCGGTATGGGGTTTCGGCAGTGCATGATAACACCTAATCGAGGTTTTACCGCAGCTTGCGTGAATAAAAAGATGGTGAGCATGGAACCGTTCGAGCCTGATTTTATTGTGACTAATTGCCCCGGGTGCGAGGTGCATCTTGATAAGATGCAATGGGCTATTAAGGAGTTGACCGGTAAAGAATTTTTTATACCGGTATTAACTTACATGGAACTGGCTGGTTTGCTGCTTGGATGGGATCCGTATGACATCGTCGGAATTCAATTTCATACGGTGCCGGTAGAACCATTACTGGACAGAATCGGTATACCATATGACGAGTCAAGAACATGGCTGGGTAAAGATCGACAACAGTTATTTCGTACAGATGAAATAGCGCATGCCACTTTAGCTGTGGGTAAAGCACTTAAAGGAAATATTATATAAAACCTGAAAAAATCACCGGTCACACCATTTTCTGAAAATGAGGGAAGAAAGAGTAGAACTGTTGTTGAGCAATGAAGCATGAGGAGACAGGAAAATGAGTCGAAAAGTGATAATACTGGGTGGTGGAGTAGCCGGAATGCAAACGGCTGTTGCTTTGAATCATCTGGGTATTGAGTCGGTTCTTATTGAAAAAGAAACAGAACTGGGTGGCAGGGTGAAAAATTATGACAAAATTTTCCCGTTTTTTCATAGCGGTAAGGACTTAGTGAGAGAACTGGTTGACCAGGTTAGAAAAGCCCGTATGGTGGATGTCAGGTATAGTAGTATGCT
>CAZAIO010000082.1:0-12041 GCA_964485235.1 uncultured Dehalococcoidales bacterium | reverse complement strand
TTTCATAAATATGGTATATTACTTACAACATAGGGGATGTCAGCCCCTATGGTGTAAGAGTTTTTATACTGTCTTATTTCATTAAGCTGAAATTCAGACTATTTTGTTAAAGTACTCAACAGGTAAATATAACAACTTCAGTTTTATATTATTCTATTGGATACTTCTTGTTTGCACTTTCAGCATAATCTTTAAATTTCTTTGCGATATCCTGTGGAAGACTATTCCAGTAATCGTCGCAAACCTGTTTTGTAGCAGCAACCCACCTGGCATGTTCGTCTTTAGGCAGATAATAGACCTGGACACCGTCTGTCTTTAATTTTTCTACATATTCCTTTTCCATCTTTTTAAATGTTTCATTAAAGTTATCTGCATAGTCCTGTGCTGTTTTCACCATCACATTCTGAATGTTTTTAGGCAAGGATTTCCATACATCCAGGTTCATGGAAAAGAACTGCATGCCACCTTTCATGCTTGCAATCGTATAATATTTAATGACATCGGCATAACCCATAGGGCCAAGGCCTAACGGGGCTGAGATGATACCGGCATTAATCACGCCTTTCTGCAAGCTGGGAAGTTCGTCAATCCAGTCGACAAGCACGGGGGCTCCACCTAAAGCTTTTACCATGTCTGATTCTATAGGAGTGTTTATAGAAACAAGTAATCCTTTCCAGTCATCAAGGGTTTTTACAGCCTTATCGACAGAATAGACATCTTTAGTGCCGTAGATACCTGTTATTATCATTTTCTGATTAAATTTCTCCTGCGCTATCGGATCGAGTATACCGAGAGCATTCTTTGAAAAATCAATTTGCGCATCGAAATTATTAAGCAAGAAAGGTACATCCATAACACCAAAAGATGCATCGTCACCGGCATAAAAGTTGGTCGCGGCATCTCCCATTTCTACCGCACCTGTTCTTATGGCATTATTCTGCTCCAGTGTTGAGACCAGTGTACCGCCGGGAAATACCTTTATTACATATTCTCCTCCAGCGGCTGCGTTGAAATTATCGGCAAATTCCTGTATCAGGATTGTTCCGGGGTGTTCGGCCGGTCCACCAGTTGTGAATCTGAGTACTTTTGGTTCCCCTGACGTATTTTTTCCTGAACTGCTGCACCCGATAACACTACCGATAACTAGTAAAGAGACTAATAAAAGACTTAATAATAATAAAGCTCGTTTCACTTTTCCCCCCTGAGATTTCGTTCGATTATGCTTTTGTTATGATTAACATCTGAATTTCTTTGTGACGTTTACACCTCCTTATCATGCCAGATTAATAATTGACTTCTACCGATTATTCTCTTTTCAATTTCTTTCTTTGTTTGTCTGTATATTCAATTGAAACCTGTAACCCGTGCTCTTCAATAAATGGAAATCTTCAACAGTCATATGAATGTTCTATATAATTACAGACATATAATTTCGATAGTCTGTCAACTGCTTTATCGGCCAATGTGCTTGGTTCTGAATGGATTAAAATAATTTGAAAAATCATTTTTTTCCGGCTCCGGGAATGATAAAGATTTTCTGTCTACAGAAGTTAATTTATAAGAATTTGTCGTTGTGATATAATATCACTATATTTAATAAACAGTCAACGATATTCGATTTCTTTAATTAATAAGTCCCCTTAATTTTAAAGGTATATAGAAGAAGTGCTTATCACTCGTGATAAGAAACCGGAATGATGCATCTCAATTCTGCTTGAACTTGAGATTGCTGCGTATGTAGCTGTATTTAAAGCTGCGGTGGGTTTTTAATACAAATTAATAACATGATTAGTTCGGGGATTTTTTTCTTTGTTGATATTAAATTTTGACCTTTTTTTAATAAATAATTGAGGATAATAAATATATGATTAATGGATATTGCGGAAAGCTATTATTTGTAAATCTCTCCAATGGCTCAATTGATGTGGATTCACCTGACGAGCGTTTTTACCGTGATTTTATGGGGGGATATGGCATCGGAGCCAGAATCCTGTATAGTCATATGAAAGCAGGTGTCGATCCATTGGGTCCCGGGAATATCCTTGGATTTCTTACCGGACCGTTAACAGGTTCTCCCGCCATAATGGGCTGCCGGTTCACCGCAGTTGCAAAGTCGCCACTCACCGGCGGATGGGGAGATTCAAATTCCGGAGGTCATTTCGGGCCTGTCCTCAAATTTGCCGGATATGATGGTATTTTCTTTACAGGCATATCGGAAAAGCCTGTTTACCTATTCATCGAAAACGGAAAAGCTGAACTGAGAGACGCCGGTCATCTGTGGGGTAAAAATACATATCGAACTGAGGATGAACTGCTGTCCGAACTTGGTAAAGGGGCAGAAGTAGTATGTATCGGCAGAGCCGGAGAAATGACATCTCGATTATCGGGCATTTTTACAAGGCGAATCGCTACAGCCGGAAGGGCAGGATTAGGCGCAGTAATGGGTTCGAAGAAATTGAAGGCGGTTGCAGTAAAAGGCAGTCTAACAGTTCCAATTTATGATAGTGAAACTGCAAACCGGTTACGAGAAGACCATTTAACGGTACTCAAATCCATGAAAAGTGGAGCGGAATCAGCGTTTGAAAGACGTCATAAATATGGGACCTCAGCCATGACTCACATTCAAGCTCACAATGGTGACTCTCCTGTTAAAAACTGGGGCGGAGTAGGACTAGTTGATTTTCCGGATTCTTCCGGACTAAGTGGCGATGCAGCGATAGCTAATCTTGAAAGGAGGATAGCGTGCTGGCACTGTCCGCTTGGCTGCAAGGCTACATTGAAAGAAGGAACCGGAGAGTACTCCTATCCGCTTGGAGTTCGACGACCTGAATATGAAACACAGGCTGCTTTTGGAACGATGTGCCTGAACAACGATACCGCATCAATCGAAATGTTAAATTATCTTTGTGATGACTATGGACTGGACACCATATCGGTTGGAACTACGATTGCTTTTGCGATCGAATGTTTCGAAAACGGACTGATTGACAAGTCGGATACTGAAGGCATTGAGTTGGCCTGGGGAAACCATCACAGCATGGTTGCTATGACGGAAAAACTGGCAAAGAGAGAAGGATTTGGCAGTATTTTAGCGGATGGTGTTAAATTAGCCGCCGAAAGAATTGGTAAAGGATCGAGCAAATTTGCCGTACATATAGGCGGCCAGGAATTAGGCATGCATGATCCGAAATTCCCTATACCCCCCATACCTTATTTTCCCGGTCAACCCCCTGCAGCACGTTATCAGATGGATGCTACTCCCGGACGACACACACAGGGATTCGGTCCCCTTGGTTTTCTCGCTCATATCGTCAACATTACCGGACTTTGTCAGACAGGCTATCTTGGTCCGAAAGAGCCTATCAAACTTATTGCCGATTACGTGAGTGCTGTAACAGGGTGGCAGGTAACGGATGAGGAATTATTGAAAACCGCTGAGAGGGTTGTTAATTTAAGACATGCTTTTAATATTCGAGAAGGCATAAATCCTCTTAACCATAAAGTGAATCCCAGAATTATTGGCGACCCTCCGCAAAAAGCAGGTCCGCTGGCCGGGGTCAAATCCGATATCAACAATGAAATTCACTCGGCTCTTGAACTACTTGAATGGGACCATATTACGACCAGACCGAGCAAGGAAAAATTACTTGAATTAGGGCTTGATGATCTTGTCCCAGACATCTGGATATAGCAGTAATCTCCGTAGAAGTATAAAACGTTTTTAGCGATCTTGAGTAATTTATAAAAGCGCTGTTCAGAATGTTGAAATAGCAGGTTTTCTTAAAATGAGAGATAATACTTTTCAGATGGAGGATATTGATAATTTTGAGAAAACAAGGAATTGCACTATATTTGATTCAGGAAATTAAATTGTGCAGGAGTTTCAAGTGGTTGACATAACTTTAGAAAAAAACCTGGATTCACATATTAATAGCTCACGAGTACAAAAATTGAGGGATAAGGCGCAGTCCATACCTGAAATTTGTCTTGAAAGAGCTTACCTGATAACAGAGTCATATAAAGAAACTGAAGCTTTTCCACAGGTAATCAGAAGAGCAAAAGCCTTAAAAAACGTTTTAGACAAAATGACGATTACAATCGAGGATGACGAGCTTATAGTTGGAAGAGCTTCCAGCAAATTACGAGGGGGGCCGCTTAATATAGAAGTGAACTGGGAATCGTGCAAGGATCAGGTTGAGGCACCTGCCTCTGCCTGGGATATATTTTCAACTGTACCTGAAGACGATCAGCAGAAAATGGAGGATGTATATAAATACTGGAAAGGAAGATGCCTCTTTGACAAGTTAAAAGTTCTTGTTCCTGAGGATACACTGGAAATACATAATCAGATACAATTACCTTCCGGTTCTGCTATAGCCAATATGCACATAGGTTCGCATATTAGCGTTGATTACGAAAAAGTACTCTCGAACGGTTTGTATGGAATAAAACAACAGGTTGATAAAGAGCTATCGAAATTACACCTCACAAATGAGCATGATTTTCAAAAGCATCATTTTCTTACTGCGGTCAATATTACGCTCGAAGCTGCCAGCAATTTTGCTGTGCGGTATTCCAAACTAGCCAGGAGTATGGCAGAAAAAGAGATGGATGCTCAAAGGAGAATGGAATTAAACAGGATCGCAGATATTTGCGAGTGGGTACCGGGGCACCCGGCAAGAGATTTTTATGAAGCTTTACAATCGGTGTGGTTTGTATATCTTGTATTAATGAATGAGGGATGGGGCCCCGGCATGAGCTTCGGGAGACCGGACCAATATCTCTATCCTTTCTACAAAAAAGATATAGAAGAGGGAAATATTACCCGGGAGCAAGTCCGGGAATTATTAGCATTGTTTTGTATAAAAATCAACCACTCGGCAATGCGATTTAGTTTTGATACCATGAAAACTGCGTCCGGATTGAATGTACTCTCCAATGTCACGCTTGGAGGAATAACAAGGGATGGCAGGGATGCTGTTAATGAACTTTCATATATTTTTCTGGATGCAACGAAAGATGTGAAGCTGCATGCTGACGAATTTGTCGTACGGATACATAAAAATACATCGGAATCATTTTTATTAAAGGCATGTGAAACGGCCAAATCGCTCCGTGGCAAACTCAAATTTTGCGGTGATGAAACCGCAATTCAACAACTCATGAGTGACGGTAAACCTTTGGAAGATGCAAGGGACTATATTGTTTCAGGTTGTGTGCTTCCAACTGTGCCCGGGCGTTCTTTTGATATAATCGGCGGCCAGTTCAACCTGCCGCTGATGCTTGAATTAGCGTTAAATAACGGATATTCCCGGTTAACCGGAAAAAGAATAGGTCCGCAAACAGGAGACCCCCGGGAATTTAAAACCTATGATGATGTATGGAATGCTTATAAAAAGCAGGTTGAGGCTCTTATCCCGATTGTTGTTCAAATAAGAAATATTGACAGGCAGCTATTTGCGGAATACTTACCCACTCCGTTTCAATCTGCACTTTTCCATGGCTGTATCGAAAAAGGATTGGATATCACCAACGGTGGGACTCTACCATACGTGACCGAAGGTATATCCGTTATCGGTGTCCCCAATGTGGGTGATTCACTTGCAGCGATTAAAAAACTTGTCTTTGAGGACAGAAAAATTACTCTGGATCATCTGATTGATGCACTTGATAAAAATTTTGAAGGGGAAGATGAACTATTAAGCCTGCTAAAAACATCTCCGAAATATGGTAATGACGATGACTATGTAGATTTAATAGTAAAGGAAGTATTCAGTGATTTCATCGATACAGTTAAATCGCATAAAGGATTTGGCGGTACGAACTTCGCTGTATCCGCGTATGTTGCGGGCGGAAATATAATATTGGGTGCGCTGGTAGGTGCTTTGCCTGATGGGAGAGGGGCAAGATTACCTTTAAGCGAGGGTGGAGTATCTCCTCATCCGGGCAGGAATGTAAGGGGAGCAACGTCGACGATGAGATCGGTAACCAAATTGGATATTGCGAAACTGACCGGTGGGGCGGGATTCAATATGAAGTTTAATCCTGAATTACTGAAAGATGAGTCCAAAATGAAAAGATTTGCTTCGATGATCAGGACTTATTTTGAAACCGGTGGATACCATGTTCAGTTTAATATTGTAAGTACCGACATGTTGAAGGATGCGCAAAAACATCCCGAACAATATCAGGACCTGTTGGTAAGAGTGGCAACATACAGTGCATTTTTCGTTCAATTAGGTCCCGAATGCCAGAAGGAAATTATAGATAGAACGGAATTTCAACAAATTTAAAGTTAGATTATTGAAGTACCAACAGAAATTTCTCTTATGGACGATAATTCAGCAGTTATATTTAATATTGTACACGGTTCTTTTGTCGACGGTTATGGTATAAGGACGACTGTATTTCTCAAAGGATGCCCTTTGAGATGTCTCTGGTGTTGTAACCCCGAAGGACAATTAAGTTATCCGGAAGTCAAATATGTTTCCGCAAGCTGCAATGGATGCGGTCGATGCATACCTGTATGTCCGGTAAATGCAATTGGCTATGATAGCAAAGCTGAATCCGGCAAGGTCACAATTGACAGGGAATTATGTACGAATTGCGGCAAATGCGTTGACGTTTGTTATCCGGGCGCTTTAAGCATGTTCGGAGAGCGCATGACTCCGGGCGAACTGTTGAAAATCGTAAAAGGCGATGAAATATACTATCGCGATTCCGGGGGTGGTGTGACAATAGGAGGCGGAGAGCCTACATTGCAGTCGACCTTCACGCTCGAATTTATCAGGGAATGCAAAAATAATTACATTCATACTGCAGTGGATACTTGCGGGTATACGTCGACTGATGAAGGACGGAGAGTGCTCCTTGAAACAGACCTGCTTTTATTTGATTTAAAAGGAATCAATACGGAACAACATAAGATAAATACCGGTGTTTCGAACGAAATAATTTTAGAAAACCTGAAGATGGTAAACAAAGCTGGAAAACCGATCATTATCAGGGCGCCGGTGATTCCAGGACTGAATGATAGCGATGAGGATATAGAAAGCATGGCGAAATTTCTATCCGCGTTAAAATCTGTTCAGCGGGTGGATCTTTTAGCCTATCACGAATACGGGAAAACAAAATACGAGCAACTTGGAAGAAACTACACGCTTAACCTTGCACGGGTCACCGACGAGAGACTCGATGACATAAAGTGTATATTTGAGCGCTACGGAGTGAGCGTTCAATTCGGTGGATAATTACATTGAAAAGATCTGCAGGAGCGTTTCATGACGGATATACGAATAAACACAATGCTCGAATCATCCCGGGTGTTAGATTTAACAGATGAAAAAGGATCATTATGCAGCAGGATTCTGGCTGATCTTGGTGGCGACGTAATCAAGATCGAGAGACCCGGTGGAGACAGGTCACGCGATATCGGACCTTTTTACGGTAATAAAAAAGATCCCGAAAAGAGCCTATTCTGGTTTGCGTACAACCGGAATAAGAGGGGTATTACGCTTGATATAGAAAAAAAGGAAGGACACGATTTATTACTAAAGTTAGTTGCAAAAGCTGATTTTTTAATCGAGTCTTTTCCTGTCGATTATATGGATAACCTTGGTTTGGGGTACCAGGCGCTCAGCGAAATAAATCCCCGTATTGTCATGACATCCATTACTCCCTTCGGCCAGGTTGGCCCTTATAGAAATTACAAAGCGTCCGACCTTGTGCTCATGGCAATGGGGGGATTCATGAATATCACGGGTAATCCTGATAGACCGCCCCTGCGGGTGAGCGTTCCCCAGGCATATTTTTTAGCTTCATCTCATGCAGCCGCAGCAACAATGGTAGCACACTACTACCGGCAGATATCGGGAGAGGGACAGCATGTTGACGTCTCCGCCCAACAATGTGTTTTAGCCGAATTGACCAATGTAGTGCCGCTGTGGGAATTAAACCAGTCCATTCTCAAACGTGCCGGATCGTACATGGCGGGTAGATGGGAAGGGATACGACAACGGTTGTTATGGCCGTGCAAGGATGGATTTGTCATTTTCTATATTATGGGTGGGATTGCCGGTGCAAGAACGAACCGGAATATTTACAAATGGCTGGAAGAAGAAAATATGGCCCCGGACTTTCTCTGTAATTTTGACTGGGAGAATCTCGACATGTCCCAGCAGTCTCAGGAGATGCAACAAATCATTGAAGAACCGATAGGGGAATTTTTCTTGAATCATACCAAAGATGAGCTTTATACAGAGGGCCAAAGACGGGATATTATCATTGCCCCGGTGTCTTCTCCGCGTGATCTGTATGATGATCCCCAGCTAGGAGCCCGGAATTTCTGGACGGATATCCGGCATGATGAACTGGGTGCGGATATTTCTTATCCGGGTGCTTTTATCAAAGCTTCAGAAACCCCGATAACGGTAAATCGCAGGGCTCCGCTCGTCGGCGAACACAACCTGGAGATATACGAAGATGAGTTAGGTCTATCACGGGACGAGATTGCCTCGCTCAAAAAATCCGGCGTTTTATAGGACCCAATAATTGTTATGGAGTACATGATGCAAGAAAACGTATTTAGTGGTATTAAGGTACTTGATCTCGGGACGGGGATAGCAAATCCGATATCTTTGAGATATCTGGCGGACTATGGTGCGACCGTAGTATGCGTTGAGTCACTCACCCGTCCCAATTTAATGAGAACAAATCAACCCTATAAAGATTTCAAGCCCGGTATAAACAGGTCGGGGTATTACGCCTGTCTGTGCCACAATATACGTAGCATAGCACTTAATCTGGATAAACCCGAAGACCTTGAAATTGCCAGAAAGTTAGCGGAATGGGCGGATGTCGTTGGTGACAGCCATAGGCCGGGTGTCGCAGAAAAATGGGGATTGGACTATGAAAGTATTAAAAAGTTCAATCCTGAAGTAATAATGATCAGGAGCTCTAATCAGGGATTAACCGGGCCGAGAAATGGCTATCGAGGATTCGGCAATCAATTGAACGGGATGGCAGGATTTGTCAATCTGTGCGGATTTCCGGATGAGGACCCTGTCTGTTTCATGATGGCGTACACCGATTATTTCACTCCTCATTTTTCACTATCCGCGTTAGCCGGAGCGCTTGAATACCGCAGGAGAACGGGAAAAGGCCAGCTCCTCGATATATCACAACTGGAAGCCGGGCTTCAATTTCTCTCGACATGGCTGCTTGATTATTCGGTGAACGGTCACGAGCAGATGAGACGCGGGAATAAGTCTGATTGCGCGGCACCGCATAATGTGTACCGGTGTGCCGGCGATGACCGCTGGTGTGCGATCTGCGTTTTTACCGATACTGAATGGGAATCCTTCTGTAATGTTATAGGAAATCCGGAGTGGACACGCCGTCAGGAATTTCAAACGTTTGAAGGAAGGAAGGAATTTGAAGATGAGCTCGATCAACTAATCGAGCAGTGGACGTGTAATATGGACTGCTATGACGTCATGCACCGCTGCCAGGAAGCCGGAGTAGCCGCCGGGGTAGTCCAGAATGCACGCGATTTATATAACGATCCCCAACTCAATGCGATAGGAAGCTTCTGGGTTACCGAGCACAAAGAAATCGGTAGATTTTCACATCTGGCACAACCAGCACGTCTGTCAAAAACTCCTCCGGGTCTCTATCGATCGTCACCGCTTTTCGATGAACATAAAGAGTATGTTATGTATGACATACTGGGACTGAAAAAAGAGGAATGCTAACGATCTTATTCGGGACAGGAATACGATGTTGCCATTAGAAGATATAACGATTTTAGACACGACACAATATTTACCCGGTCCTTTTTGTTCAATGTGGCTCGGCGATATGGGTGCCGATATTGTCAAGGTTGAAGAGGTCAAATCCCGGGGTGTTGAAATGTTCAAAACGTTTGCCAGTTCATATCAACATCTTGATGAAGATAAACGGGAAGATATTCTTTATGCCTACAACGTCTCAAACAGGAATAAAAGAAGCATCTGTTTGAATTTGAAGAGCGAAGAAGGGCGTAGCGTATTTTACCGCATGGTCGAAAATGCAGATATAGTGTTACGGGAGAGCAGGCCCGGGGTAAGCAAGCGCCTTGGAATAGACTATGAGACGTTGAAAAAGATAAATCCCCGCATCATTCACTGTGAAATATCGGCATTCGGGCAGACCGGTCCGTACAGCAATGTTCCTGCACATGACCCCAATATCCTGGGACTATCAGGTATTCTGGGTATTACAGGTACATCGGATGGAAAATATGTTTTGCCCGGCGTGCCCATCGGAGATTTGTTTGCCGGAATGCAGGCCGTAGTCGGCATACTCGCTGCCCTGCAGGCGAGACAAAAAAGCGGACAGGGCCAGTTCATAGACGTTTCCATGTATAATGGCCTTTTATATTTACTCGCCGCTCGTCATGGACAGCTTTATTTTTCCACGGGTAATCAGCCGGGATTGGGAGAAAGACCATCTCATGTCTACGAGACGAGCGATGGAAAACACCTGGTCATCGCACCTCCGGAACCCTGGATGTGGGAGAGGTTATGCCGCACTTTGGGACTGGATGAGTTTATACCTTATCGTGAGAAGGCGATGTCGGGACCGGCCGACGATCCGGTCTGTAAGGAAGTCTGTTCACACCTTGCTCAGGTCTTTTTGACGAAGACCAGGGACGAATGGTTCCAAATACTGGCATTTGAGGCGAATACCTGTGCAACACCGGTCTATGATTGCTTTGAAGAGGTATTTTCTGATCCCCATGCGCTCTATCAGCAAATGATAATTGAAATGGACCATGCTTCCCTGGGAAAGGTCAAACAAATAGGAGTCCCGGTCAAGCTTTCGGAAACTCCGGCTAGTGTGCGGAGTCTACCTCCTAAACCCGGTCAGCATACGGAAGAGATATTGATATCAGCAGGTTACAGTAAAAAACAGATTGAAGATCTCCGTGAAAAAGGTGCGGTTGCGTAGGAATATATGTGTCCCGAACTAAACAAATGCTAAGGGGATATGATAATGGAGAATAAAAAGGAAACTGCACAGGTTGCACAAGGCCGTATTACCGATGAGGCATTGGCGGAATTCAAATCAAGGATCGGACAAAAGATTCGAATTCGTGAACAGGGGAATGAACTTGTTTGTAAGGAAACTATAATACATTTCACACGTGGCGTAGGGGATGTCAATCCTCTCTGGAACGATGAAGAGTATGCAGGCAAAACGAATTACGGCTGTCTTGTCGCTCCACCGTCCTGGCTGTATAGTGTTGTCGGAGCCGGATCGCAGCATGGCTTGAAAGGCGTACACGGTTTTCACTCCGGCGATGGTTGGGAGTTTTATAAACCGGTTCTCATTAATGACCGGATAAAATGTGAAGAAATATTCACCGGAGTTGAAGACAAAACGAGCAGTTTTGCCAGAAGAATGATCATTGAGCATAGAGATAGAATGTATTATAACCAGCGTGATGAACTGGTAGCGCTCGCCAAAGGATGGATTATCCGTATTGAACGGGGTGAAGCAAAGGAAAAAGGGAAATATTCAAAAATACAGTTGCCGCATCCTTGGACTGAGGAGGAATTGAAGAAGATAGAGCAAGATATATTGAATGAGGAGATACGGGGCAGCCAGGTCCGCTACTGGGAAGATGTGCAAATCGGCGAAGAGCTTCCCGTATGCATAAAAGGGCCGTTAGGAGTAACGGATGAGATTGCTTTTATAGCAGGGAACGGGGGTCTTTATTTACGCGCGCACAGGGCTGCTTTGGAAGAATATGCCAGACATCCGGCATGGGCATTCAGAGACCCCAATACATTTTCACTCGACCCGATGTCCGCGGTCCACTATAATCGCGCGGTCTCTCTGGCAACGGGGCTTCCGTATCCTTATGCGGTAGGTGTGCAGATGCAGTCATGGGCTATTAACCTGCTCACGAACTGGATGGGAGACGATGGGTGGTTAAAGAAATGTTATTGTGAATACCGGAAATTTGTCTATTTTTCCGATGTTGTATGGTTGAGAGG
>CAZAIO010000081.1:0-12189 GCA_964485235.1 uncultured Dehalococcoidales bacterium | reverse complement strand
CAACGATTTCAGGGATATCTTCTGTAATATGGACTCCCTGAAAAAGAAAATAGGGCATAATAATTATTTGTTCAATATCCTGGTCGATCAGATTTTGCACGGCTTCTTCCAAGTCGGGATGGTTGAACTGAAGTGCGGCGCCGGTTACTTCAATCCCCGGAGGAAGAAGAGCTTTTACTCCTTCCGTGATTCTATGAAATGTCTCGGGCATACCTGTGACGGCAAGTTCACCACGACTACCATGGACAAGGATAATAACACCTGTATGCGGCATAAAAACAATCCTACTGGATAAATAGAAAGTACGCTTGATATTATATTCGTTAATAAGTTGCTCTGTCAAGAATTGGACCGGAAAATTATTAGAGTGGATTGCTGGTTTTAGATAGAATGAAACGGATGTTGGCTAGACTGAATTTTTGTGTACGCGTAAATCTATTAATTCGTAATTAATATCTTCTTCCTTAAACTTTTTGAGTACACTATATACGGCATCATCCGTGCATATAATAATAAACGGCAGACCGCATTGTACAGCTTCAATAGCGGCTTCAACAACGCCGTAAAGGTAGCGAGGCTCTATACCTAACCGTTTTAAAGCGGCGAGAGATTCGATTCCTATCGCTCCGATATTTTGAATATCAGCGACATGATCTTTTAGCAGTTTAATATTGACCTGCCGGGAACCGCCTTTTTGCACTACGGGGACCTGCAATATAGTGATTTTGCCCCGTATCAATTGAACAAGACCCTGTATATGTGAGACATCAAGGTCTTCTCCCGCCCGAACACCGGATACCGAAATACCCGTTGCGCCAACGGTAGTATCGAGTGTGGCAAAGAGGATGCCGTTTTTCATTTTCAGTCCTACGGTCTGACCTTTTTTTATGTCGTTTTCAGCCATTGCCGCGAATATGGTTATATTGGTAACAGCCTGTTCAACGAGAGATGAATATTCCTTGATCTCGCGTAATATTTTCAACATCCAGTCGACGCCTTTAGTGCTTACTTTATAATGAGAACGACCTGTTGAAATGATCAATTCGTCTACCAGTAATTGATGAATATAATCGGATATTGCCTGCGGTGTAACACCAAGCTTCAATGCAATACTTTTTTGCTGAATGTCAGGCCCTGACGATGCAATTTCGACAAGTATTTGAAAACGTGTAGAGGAGTTCTTATTTTGTAATATCTCTATCATAACTTCAGTGTAATTGTTATTGAATAAACTATGCTTGTGTATCATTATAACATTATTTTACAGTCAATAGTCCATAGGTTTTTCAAATAGTATATATTGAAATATTAATTGTCTTAAATAATTAAAATGAGCGGATATAACAGGTAAATATCATAGTGAAGGAAATCTTTATGAGACTATAACAAAAAGTAAGAAAGACAATTAAATAATATAAAAAGAATGAGGACATAAGGAAAGCTTTTAAAATTATTAAAAATGCTCTTTCATAAATGTATAGTAATGTCTGATGGCAGTTGCCATCTGACCCAGAACATCTCTTATTTCTTCAGAATCACTATCGAATATATTGAAATAGTTATGTTCGATCATATACTGCATAAGGTATAGTGCAGTATTCCTTGCATCCACATTTGTAAGAGGTTTACTATGTGCCCGATCGGTTTCTTCAATGAGCATATTGTTGAATTCTTCGAGACATTTCGTTCCGGACAGGCGTTCGTAAACACGGGCTTTTTTGTTTTTTATTTTCTGGGCTATTTCATGTATAAGGTTCGCCTTGTCGATTTCTTCCGTAGCCATGCCAAACCAGAACTCTTCATGTTTGGGAAAACGGTCGGCGTATATCTGGTAAAGACCTGCTAACGCCTCCTCGTTTTTTACCAGTAAGTCGATTTGTTCGTTTATGTTTCGGGATAATTCCATAATATCGATTCCTGTAATAGTATTGTGACATATTATTGCAAAACTAACAGTAAAGTGCGAGGTTCAATAGTTCTTATATTGAAGATTTCCATATAACCGGCCGGTCAAAATCCGGGATTTTTTTATACTAAAGAGAAAAAGCTTCAACTTAATGTTGTTTATAAGGCGGCATGAGGATATAATAAAACGCAAATTGCCTGTATAAAATGCTTAATTCCCGATTAATTAATACAACACTTTCCTTATTTTTTGCCGCATGTCTGATATCTTGCGGTGGTAAGGCCTTGCCCCAGGAAAGCACACCATCTATGCAGCCGGAACCGTCGCAAAATCTTCCCCAATCCACCGTGCAGTATGATTCGGAACTTCCGGATTTGCCTGCCACTATATCTGTTGTCGAGGGAGATGTAACAGTATTAAAGGTAGATATTGCCAAATGGGAGGACGCTTTTGCAGGAATGGAACTGGCACTTGAAGATACGATAAAAACGGGAGATGACGGCACCGCTGTAATTGTGTTCTTTGAAGGGAGCACAATTGAACTGCAACCGAATACTGAGGTTATGATACAGGAACTGGGAGTTGCCAGTACCGGGTCTACCACGATAAAGTTATGGCAAAATATCGGAAGCACAGTCAACCGTGTGCAGAAGCTCGTTGATTCCGAGTCGCGGTATGAAATTCAAACACCTTCCGGTTCTGCCGTGGTAAGAGGTAGCGTGGGGACAGTCATTGTCCTTGCGAACGGGATTACACTCATCTATAACGAAGAGGGAGAATGGTGGGCTTACGCGAACGGACAACTGGTACAAATTCCACCGAACTGGTATATCACAATAGTACCGGGGAATCCGCCCGGCCCGATTATTCCGGGACAACCTCAGCCGCTTGAGCAGCAGTCGGGAAGTAATGATGTAGACGGACAGCAGCCGCAAAACGGGACTGCTCCGGTCGCTCAGTTCTCCGCCAGTGTTCTATCCGGAATTGCGCCCCTTGCAGTTCAATTTAGCGACCAATCGACAGGTTCTATATCAAGCTGGTCGTGGGATTTTGGCGATGGAGTTTCGGATGAGCAAAATCCCCTGCATACATTTACGAGTCCGGGAGTATATACCGTCGCGCTCACCGTAAGCGGTCCGGACGGTCTTAATACACTGATAAAGACCGACTATATTGTTGTCTGGGGTGAATGGACACAGACTACACAGATTGATTTTAGTTCAGGTACGCCGGAGAATGCGATGGTACTTAATGTTGGAGGCGGTGATGGAAGTATTGTGCTTATGATAAATGAACCCACTATAGTTCAAGATCAAACATCTCAATATTATCCAGACGAGTATTGGTATGAAATCTCTTCAACCGACTATCTGGCGCAAACGTTTTGTGCCGGGATATCGGGTAGCCTGGTAAAGGTAGAATTACAATTGATGTCAATAGGATTGCCTGCTCCGCTGGTTGTCGAATTAAGAAATTGTGACCTTGTAGAAAGCCAGTACATACCGGGGGATATAGTGCTAGGCAAAACTATTATAACTGCTTTGCCAGAAGAGATTAACTATACTGCCTTTTTTACACCGTTGACCGGCGTCACTTCCGGTCAACATTACTCTATTGTTTTGTACGAACTGGAAACTGGGGGAATTGAAGGGAGCTA
Source organism: uncultured Dehalococcoidales bacterium (assembly GCA_964485235.1). Lineage (GTDB taxonomy): Bacteria > Chloroflexota > Dehalococcoidia > GIF9 > UBA5629 > CAZAIO01. The sequence goes on along the minus strand of CAZAIO010000081.1, from coordinate 8,626 downwards.
TTTTGAGTGGGGAGGCTTGGGTGGAGACTATTATCCGGGAGGAGACGGTTTCTGGAGCAATGACAGCGGGGCAAGTTGGCATTTTCAGGAGATAGAAGGGGTAGAAGACTATTACTTTGCGACGTATGTCGGACAATTTTATGAAACCGGATATTTTGAATCGAGTAGTTATGATTGTGGCAGCGGCGCAACGTATGGTAATTTATCGTGGGAATACGCCACAGTGGATTCCGGTCTGGTCTGGTTCCAGGTGGCGACCAATAATGATGATACGACGTGGAATTTCGTAGGTCCCGACGGTACCAACGATACGTATTACGAGACGAGCGGGACTGCTTTGTGGTCCGGTCATAATGGTGACCGGTATATTAAATATAAGGCCTATTTAATGCCCGGGAATATTGGATTTACACCGGAGCTAAAAAGCGTTACTGTTTTCTATCGATAATAAATCAGATAATATAATTATATGCAATTACTTCAGCCACTGGGCCGTAAGCGGTCTCATCTGTTATATAATACTGCGATAATAATCGCAGTCGGCTTTCTCTTCACCTTTATTGTATTTACCATTAAACCTTTTACCAGCATTAACTCATGGTTGTCCGATCAGTTTTTTTTATCCAAACAAACTTCAAATAATATCGTTATTATCGGTATAGATGATGCGACACTGGCAGAGTATGGCAAATGGTCTGAATGGCGGCGCCTCTATCATGCACAGGCTATAGACAATTTGACCGCAGCCAAAGCAAGGGTGGTCGCTTTTGATGTTCTCTTTGCCGATACTTCTTCGGATGACGAAATCTTCGCCAAGGCTATTAAAGAAAACGGCAATGTTATATTACCGGTGGTTGGCGACGGTCCTCTGTCGACATTTAATGAGCCGGTTGTCTATCGTAATGTTCTACTTCCCACGTTACCACTCCGTGAAGCCTGTCTGAGTATGGGACATGCCAATATCGTTCCGGATGGCGATGGAGTAGTGAGAAGAGTGCCTTTACTTATAGAAGACGAGACAGGGAATGTTTATCCGGCACTATCGCTATCCATCCTTCATGCATTTCTGGCGAAACCGCTTCCCTCGGAGTACATTCTACAAAATAACAGGCTACAAATATTGAACCGGAATATACCTGTCGATGCTTCCGAGAGCATGCACGTAAATTATACTTCTGACGTGAATAGCTATGCGAGACTTTCCTATAAAGACGTAATAGAAGGTAATTTCGATCCGGCTATTGTAAAACACAAGATTGTGCTCATAGGTATGACCGCTACCGGAGAAATTGACACATGGTCTACACCGGTATCAGCAGGTAAGCTGCCCGGTGTGTGGATACATGCGAATACGATCGATACTATTCTCAGTCAGAAATTTCTGCAGGACGCAGCATGGTGGATCAACATGCTCATTATGCTGGTCTTTACAATAATCGCAGCATTTGCATTACCCCGTCTTAAACTGCCATATGGTGCGATATTGATCGCAATATTATTAGCGGGTTACCTGGTTGGCGCTACTTATTCGTTTGACCTGGGCTATATAGTTAAAGCGCTCTATCCTTCATTACTGCTGCCGTTACTTTATACAACCAGTGCTTTGTGTATGGTGATATATGAGAGATCAGATAAAAGAATGATAAAGAACCTGTTTGGACGTTATGTTTCGCCTCAGGTAGCGGATGAGATACTTAATCTGTCGGATTCGGGGAAACTCCAACTTGGAGGAGAACAAAGGATCGTTTCCGTGCTTTTTGCCGATATTCGCGGTTTTACGCAAATGAGCGAACGAATGTCACCGAAAGAAGTTGTGGATATATTAAATAATTACCTTTCCATAATTGTTGATAAGGTATTGGAGCATGAAGGGATGGTGAATAAATTTGCCGGTGATTGCATTATGGCGGTATGGAATACACCGAAGCTTCATCATGATCATGCGGTACTTGCAGTGAGGGCTGCATATGAAAGCCAGCAATTGATACTCAAGAAACAGAAAGACAATCCTTCTCTCCATGTTGTGCAATTCGGTATGGGAATAAATACAGGAGAAGCCGTGGCCGGCAATATGGGATCGACAGGGCGGGCTGAATATACGGTAATAGGTGATTCGGTCAATCTTGCATCACGTATTTGCAGTGCCACACCCGGCGGCGGAATATGGATCGGACAGGAAACCTATAAACTGGTGAAAGATGTCTTTAAAGCTGAAAAAATGGATCCTCAGGCATTTAAAGGAAAGTCAGAACCGGTTACCGTCTACAAAATATTGTAATAAGCTACGTCAACTGTTAAATAGTAATACGTCGCGTTTCCCAACCCTGGTTACAGATAAAATTCTTCACCTTCCTGTGCAATATCGATTTGTATGTTCAACTTTTGCGATACAACGGCCAGTTCTTTTTTAATCGTCATTTCGTGATCAGGGGTTAGATGAATAGATATTACCCTCGGAAAGTAATTATGAATACGTTGAAACTCCTCAAGTTCATTCATTAAAAGTTCGGGACAGAGATGGGAGGATTCTTCTGCAACTGTTGCAAGTTCATTCGGAAACGTTACATCCATGATTAAAGTATCCGGGCGTATTACAGTCCAGACCCCGGAAAGTCCGGGTCCTGTATCTCCTGCACAGAAAATACTGTGGCCGTTTTCCGCTTTTATATTATAGCCTATTGCTCCTCGCGGATGATTCACTTTGATTGCGGTTATCTGGTAACCTTCAAAATGAATCGTTTCAAACGGTTCAATTGCAGTAAGGTCCAGTACGGGTTTGCCGAGAAACGAATCCTTTTCGGCAAGTTTAGGATAAATGATACCGTCAAGTAGATGCGAACGGAGAATATCAAGTGCTTCTGTTGTTCCGAAGACGGGGATTAAAAGTTCGGTATTGGCAAATGCGAAGGCTGGCAGTCCCCTGATATGATCATAGTGACCATGGGTGAGAAAAATAGCTTTTAATTGTTGTTGTTCGGAAAATGTAAGTTCGGAAGGAATGCTGCCTGCATCGATTGCGAGCATTCCGTCTATAAGATAAGAAATTAACTTTGTGGTGCGAGATTCCGTGTTGTGTGTGCCCAGGAATTTTATTCGCAATCGATTAGCCTCCATAAAATAATTACATTTAAATACAATCGGAGTACAGGGATCCGGCAGAAGGCGGGTTATGATATTTATTAATTATTAAAGTTGACATAATAAATTATTTTTTGTTCAGGATAGTAATATGTCTATTCAATCGGCGGGAAATGCCCTAATCCCTGATGGTAAATAAAAAGATATACTATTGTTACAAGTTCTACTGCTAATGCGATAATGCCAAAAAAGATCCCGCGCTGGACATGTTTATACTTAGCTACATTAATCATAGCTACACTATAGATCTGTTTAATATATATATTCATTATCGACTCATCATCTTTCATCATGATATCAAGGCCTTTTTTATATGCGGCTACATTCGGAAACTGGCAGATGCCTGTAAAAAATGCCGGCTCCCCCTGGGGAACTTCATCTGCGCATTCTTCATCTACTTCATCTTTACGGATTCTCGGGCGCATGGCCATTATCAGGTTCACAATTGAGATTAAGGCGCATAAAAAATAGATAGTAATAAATACTATTGTAATGATGTTTATGGGTATAACCCTGCAGTAGACGATGAAAAAGACCATGAAAACGCCGATGATAGATAACATAGATATCGATTTCTGGTCGGCTCGTTCAAGAAGCCGGTTCTCATTATCGAGAATCCTTAATATATTAGCAAGTTTATCCATTGTTCAAAGGCTCCTTTTCTAATAACCTGTTCTAAAGAATCATCAGGTTGCAAGTTTTTTACGTAATTTGCTTTGTTCTATCGGTGTAGTCATCATAATGAATGTACTATCAGGTTCGAGTACATAGGTTCGCGGTGGATTGTATTGCCATTCATCTTTTACTTTGACAGCAAGAAGGAGTGTGTTCGGGTACTTACTCAGGTCAACGTCAGAAATTTTTTTACCTATTAATGATGGAGGGATGGATATCTCTTCCACTCGAAGGTTTTTATTGGTATCTCGTAGCATCATATCGAGAAATGAGACTACAGTCGGTCTTATCATCTCGGATACCATACGCATTCCGCTAATATGGCTGGTAGATACTACGCTGTCGGCTCCCGCTGTTTTCATTTTTTCAACGTTTTTTATTTCCTTGCATTGAGTTACAACCCTGATTTTAGGATTGAGCTGCTTTGCTGTGAGACTTATCACCAGATTGATATTATCATCATTTGTTATCGCAAAGATCCCTTTTGCATTTTTAATTCCCGCCTTCATCAATGTGTCGTTATCGGTTGCATCGCCCTCGATGAAAATTCCATCAGGCCAAACACCCATGCTTTTATCAATAACGCTCCTATTGGTTTCCACCACGACAAAGGGTCTTAATGTGGTGTGGAGTTCGTTAATGATGGGATATCCGAATGTCCCTATACCGCATACAATATAATGTTCATTAGCATTGATCGCTTTTTTCTCCATACGCATTCTCCTGAACGATTTTGTGAGCTGTCCATCTACTAATAGTGCAGTGAAGTTAGTAACAATATACCCCAGCGCTCCTATACCGGATATTGCAATAATAATTGTGAATATTTTTCCTGCTGTATTTCCGGTCAGGTCAATAACTTCACTGTAACCGATCGTGCTGATTGTAATAATGGTCATGTACAGTGCATCAATAAACTTGTAGTCTTTATCACCAATAATCCAGTAACCGATTGTCCCGATTATTAAGACTCCTAACAGGACAAGGCCTGGCAAGAGAAGTTTTTTATACATAGCGGTTAGATTATCTCCAAATGATATTCAGAAGAACTGCCATATAAGAAGGATATAGATGGTACCATGCGGACAAGATACACCGGAATCAATTGCATTTCAAGAAAGGAGAATATAATCATGGTAATTACTTTTTAGAAGGATGACAGGTACAAGGCATTGCTCTTTCTATATTATTCAATTTTCATACAGCATGTCTCGCAACACTGCGGAATTTATCCACGACAAAGATAACATAAATTAAGTTTAAAATACAATAGTATCAGCGCTTTCGTAAATATAGTATTATTAATGTTTGCTGTTTTATCATATTTGCTCCTGCATGTTATACAAGGGTATTATAATATGGCATAAATATAACAGGAAATATAATATTTTGTCTGAAACAGATAACGGGACAAAGTCTTTTCGGTAGGCTGTTGCAGAACATTAAATAATTTTAATGATGGTGTAAAAACTGATGATCAAAAAAGTGAATACAGAAGAAGCTGTCGGGATGATGGTAGCCCATGATATGACCAAGGTAGTACCCGGTGAGTTTAAAGGGGCACGATTTAAAAAAGGGCATATTATTGCTGACGAAGATATACCCGAGCTGTTAGCGATGGGTAAAGAACATATTTATGTGATCGAACTTGAAAAAGACGAATTGCATGAAGATGAAGCAGCATCACGCCTTGCTCTTGCCACCGTAGGAGAAGGGTTATCATATGATGTGCCTCGGGAAGGGAAGATAAATCCTTCAGCCCGGTACCGCGGCCTTGTCCGTATTAATATTCCGTTGCTTAATGAGATCAACTCAGAAGGTGACATAGTTATAGCTACTATTCATGATTATATGGTCTGTGAACCGCAGACACCTGTTGCTGGAATGCGGGTGATTCCTTTAACTATACGGGCCGAAAGAATCGAATGGGTTGAGCAACTGTGTGCCCGTGAAGGTAAAGTGTTACGGATGGTACCGCTGCTTGAACGCAAGACCGGGATTGTTGTCACGGGGAGCGAAGTATACAAGGGAAGGATAAAAGATGCTTTTACCGACATCGTCGAGAGAAAAGTGAAAGCGCTGGGCTCTACTGTAATATTTAAGACCATTGTTCCCGATGAAATAGAATTGATTGCAAAGGCAGTAAAACAGGCTATTGCAGAAGGTTCTGAAGTGGTATTTGTATGTGGCGGAATGTCAGTTGATCCCGATGATGTTACACGTATGGGTATAGCGGAAGCGGGGGCATCTACCATATTCTATGGTGTTCCTCTTCTACCCGGTTCTATGACACTTTATGCCAAACTGGAAGGTAAGTCCATTATGGGAGTACCTGCATGTGTACTTCATAGTCCTGCAACAGCGTTCGATGTGCTATTGCCAAGGGTACTCGCCGGTGAACAGATTACCCGCGAGGATGCTTCGAAGTTGGGTCACGGCGGCTTGTGCCACTATTGTGCTGAATGTCATTATCCGGTTTGTCCGCTGGGGAAGTAGACCTTTTGCAGTCCGCTCTAGCAAAATTTTACTACTGAATTTTATCTATTTTAATATCAGGACATTCAACAAGCTAACCTTTATTTAAATCTTGATATCCTTCTTTTGTTCACGCATATTGTTAATTAGTAGAAATCCTGTTTGTAAACGGCTATCGTACCGAAGACTGTCGTTATACGTCGGGGAGCATTGATTTCCGGAGAATTGTTGAGATATTATTCTACTCAGGAAACTGAACGCATATTATTTTTACCGGGCACGTTAATATGTGGAGATACAGGTAATTTTGCAGTTTTTTTTGTTGAGTAATTGAAAGAGGTAATACGATGCGGGCAATAATAACAGTTATCGGAAAAGATAGAAAAGGAATTATCGCAGGTATCAGTACGGAACTTGCTAATGCCGGTATCAATATTCTCGATATCAGCCAAACGATTATGCAGGAATATTTTGTTATGATCATGCTGGTAGACCTGGCGTCCGTTACGGATGATTTTAACGTTATACAGGAAAAGCTGGAAAGGAAAGGTCGGGAGCTCAGTGTACAGGTAAAAATACAGCGGGAGGAAATCTTCCAGGCTATGCATCAGATCTAAACCGTTTGATCGGAGAAGGACCTATGTTGAATAAAGATAATATTCTGGAAACTATACGAATGGTCGAAAATGATAAACTGGACATTCGTACAATAACTATGGGTATTTCATTATTTGATTGCATCGATTCTGACGGCGGCAGGGCAAGAGAAAAAGTTTATAATAAAATTACCCGTTGTGCGGGCGGACTGGTTAAAGTCGGTAATGACATAGAAAGTGAATATGGAATCCCTGTTATTAACAAGCGAATAGCTGTCACCCCCATAGCTTTAGTAGCCGGTGCGACCGGGGAGCATAATTATATTGAATTTGCCAGAGTACTGGATAAAAGCGCCAAAGAGACAGGAGTTGATTTTATTGGAGGTTTTTCCGCCCTTGTTCAGAGAGATTGTTCCCCCGGCGATACAATACTTCTGGATTCTATCCCCGAGGCATTGAGCAATACCGATCTCATGTGTGCATCGGTAAATGTCGGTACAACTCGCGCCGGAATAAATATGAGTGTAGTCCGGAAAATGGGGCGTATTATCAAGGAAACGGCACGGTTGACCGGGTCTAATAACAGCATTGGATGTACAAAACTGGTCGTCTTTGCAAACGCGGTTGACAACAATCCTTTTATGGCGGGAGCATTTATGGGAATCGGGGAAGGAGAATGTGTTATCAACGTAGGTATAAGTGGGCCCGGAGTAATCAAGGCGGCACTGGAAAAAGTTAAAGGTGAGCCGTTTGATATTGTTGCGGAGACGATAAAGAAAATGGCGTTCAAAATCACCCGTATGGGGCAACTGGTGGCTTTGGAAGCATCGGGACGACTGGGGGCTTCATTTGGTATTGTGGACCTGTCTCTGGCACCAACCCCTTCTATAGGTGATAGCGTTGCAGAGATCCTTGAAGAGATGGGACTTGAAGTATGCGGTACACACGGTACAACTGCTGCACTGGCACTATTGACTGACTCGGTGAAAAAGGGCGGTCTTATGGCATCAGGCTCTGTGGGAGGGCTTTCCGGTGCATTTATCCCTGTAAGCGAAGACGCAGGAATGATTGAAGCTGTGCATAAAGGTGCGCTTTCAATCGATAAGCTCGAAGCAATGACCTCAGTCTGCTCTGTCGGACTCGATATGATCGCCATACCGGGCGATACGCCGGAGGAGACAATATCGGCAATTATTGCTGACGAAGCTGCAATAGGAATCGTAAATAATAAGACGACGGCAGTACGGATAATTCCGGTATACGGGAAAACAGTTGGCGACCAGGTTGATTTCGGCAATTTGCTCGGTAGTGCTCCTATTATGGCAGTTAATACATTTTCAAGTAAAGGTTTTATAGACCGTGGGGGGCATATACCGGCTACCGTTCACAGCTTCAGAAACTAATATTGTTACTGTAAAATAATTACATATCATGTTTAACATATTTCGTGAAAATATATTGTTGCAAATGTTGCCGATAGAATTACAAGCATATGTTTTCTCATCGGCAAAATCTGATTATCATGCTACATTTCAGTATACCGGTCGCACATTTTATTGTGGAAATTAGCCGGTAATTCATATAAGATGTAGGTCAATATCATAGTGTCCTGAATTAGCAGAGTACTAAGGATAATGTATTCCGTCGATATTCATGTGAAAATTCTTTTATAAAAATGAACTTTTTTCATAAAAACTGAGTATATATTTGGTAGAGAAATAAATGACCGGTCAAAAGGAGAA
>CAZAIO010000080.1:0-12392 GCA_964485235.1 uncultured Dehalococcoidales bacterium | reverse complement strand
GGAAGTGCCCGTCGAGGTCGTGAAGGAATATAACATCTGTTGCATTGTCAAGAAGCATGGCTTTTAAATTCAATTCTTCTTTAATCTGTTTTCGCTCGGTAATATCACGGGCAATGCATAAAATGAGTTTCCTGTCGCCTAGCTCGATCACACGCGTATTGATCTCAACAGGAATACGGGAACCGTTTTTAGTGACATGGACACAATCATAGACAGCATGAGTCTTTTTGTTTAGTGTAATATCAAGTTTTGATCGAAAAGGTGTAAATTCCGGAGCAGCTATATCATATGAGAGCTTTCTCATGAATTCTTTTCTGGTATATCCCCGTGTCTTATAGGCCACTTCGTTTGCATAAACTATACGACCGTCCAAGTCGCGTAATATAATTGCGTCGGAGGCATTATCCAGAAGCAGCGCTTTCAACTGTAAATCTTCTGTGATCCGTTTTCGCTCGGTAATATCACGGGCGACGCTCAGAACAAGTTTTTTGCCACCAAATTTGATTATGCGCGAATTAATCTCGACCGGTATTCGTGAACCGCCTTTCGTGATATGAATACAATCATAGACAGAATGAGCCTTTTTATTAAATGAAAGATCAAGTTTTGGTCGTAAAGGCATGAATTCCGGTGCGGCTATTTTATAGGAGGGCGTATTCATAAATTCTTTTTTGGTATATCCCAGGGTCTTATAGGCTACTTCATTTGCATAAATGATATGGCCGTCGAAGTCACGCAGTATTATTGAGTCGGAAGCATTGTCGAGAAGCAGGGCTTTCAACTGTAATTCTTCTGCGATCCGCTTACGCTCTGATATATCGCGGGCAATGCTCAGGATAAGCTTTCTGCCGCCAAACTTGATTATGCGCGAATTGATCTCCACAGGTATTCGTGAACCGTTTTTAGTTATATGAGCGCAATCGAAGACAGTGTGATTTTTTTTGTTCAAAGCAATATCAAGTTTGGGCCGTAAATCTATAAACTCCGATGTAGTCATATCATAAGCGGACTTGCTCATGAATTCTTCTCTGGTATATCCTCTTGTCTTCCATGCTACTTTATTTGCATAAACAAGATTACCGTCGAAGTCACGCAATACTATGGTGTCTGATGCATTGTCTAAAAGCAGCGCTTTTAGCTGTAACTCTTCTTCTATCCGCTTCCGCTCACCCGTATGACGGGCAACCGTGAGGATAGCTGGTTTTCCCTGGAAGTCAAACAAGCGAGAACTGAGTTCAACAGGAATCCGCGTACCATCCCTGGACACAAGCGTATTTTCGGAGATAATTTCCCTGTTATCGAATGTCCCAGGTGTTTTCCTGTTTATTTTAAGGAATGACGATTTCTCTCCTGAGGTAACGTCAGCGGGCGTGAGGCAGAGTAGTTCTTCCCTGGAATATCCGAGCAAACGGCATGCCGCCTCGTTCACTTCCAGAAATGTGCCGGCCCGTTTTTTTACCTCGAGTGGATACACGAAAATCGCATCCGGAATAGTATTGAAAATTAAGAGATATTTACCGGTTCTATCTGCTGTTTTATCCGGTGCCTCGCTTTTCACATCAATTACGGATATGGCCTGTTGATATTGATTTCGAAGATTATTCAACTCCTGCAAAAGCTCTGCTTTGGTTTTTTTCCTGTCATCCATCTTTACCCTCCTGTACCCGGTAGTCCCGTATATGAGGCATGACTATTACTGTAGAGATTGAAAAATAGTTGGATATGACAATTATAGTTAATAAAAAAACGGTTGACAATGACAAAATATAGCGTTACTATTGCTATGTTATGGCTACGAGTTCCAAAAGCCGTGGGAGTGCACCGGTGAAGCAACTACGTATACTGGTAGTAGATGACGAAGAGCGTATCTGCATAGTACTTGGGACAAAGTTAAAAGCAGCAGGGCACGAAGCGTTGATCGCAAATGATGGGAAGAAGGCGATCGAGATAGTCAAAGATGCAAAACCTGATATTGTGATCCTTGACCTTGTATTACCCGGTATGAGCGGTTTTGATGTGTTGAAAGAGTTGCGTAGAATTTCAAAGGTACCGGTTATCATTTTAAGCGTTAAAGGCGCGGATGATGACAAAATAAGAGGACTGCAACTGGGTGCTGACGACTATCTTCCGAAGCCGTTTAATCCCGATGAACTGCTGGCCCGGATTGAAGCAGTAATGCGGCGATCAGTGTATGCTAAAACGAAAAAGGTCCCCAAGCAATTTATTTCCGGTGATCTGATCGTTGATTTCCATAAGCATACGGTGACGAAAGACCACCAGGAAATCTATTTGACCCGAATCGAATGGCGTCTGCTGACTGAATTCGTTACTAATGCGGGAAAGCCGATACTTTACAGCGATATATTGACAAGGGTATGGGGTCCTGAACGCAGTAACGAGTTACATCTGTTGCGCGTGTGGGTGAATCGCCTGAGGAAAAAAATAGAAAAAGGTCCGACGCGTCAGAAACTCATTTATACGTTACCATGCACCGGATATGTGCTTCGAAAACCTGTACAGACGAATTGAACTCATTCGTTACCGGGCATTAATGAGACAAAAACGAAAAAACTGACCGGTAGCCTGCAAACCGGCACCTGTTTTCGTGGTTCGGAAATGACATGATTGTCCGTTCCGGTCACAGGTCTCCCATTATTGCCAAAGCGATGAGATTAGGCCCTGTATGTGTTCCTATGACCGGGCTTGTCCCCGAACGCACAATTCTATCTACGGGGAATTTCTTGCCGAGCCTGCCGATCAGATAGTCGGCGCTTTCTGTTGCGCTGAAACAGGCTACGGAGAGTTCCTCAATGTATGAATACTTTGCGGCGAAATTGTAGAGATAGTCCATAGCTTCTACCATAGATCGTGCTTTGCTTATCGGTACAACTTCCCCGTCATCGAGTCCTATTATAGGGTGAATATGAAACATGGAACCGAGGAAGGCGGCAGCTTTTCCTATCCGTCCGCCCCGCTTGAGATATTCGAGCGTATCGAACGCAGAACAAAGCTGAACCCGTGTTATGTTGCGATTCACCAGCTCACGTATCTCTTCGATACCTGCGCCGGCAAGTGCTGCCCGGGCGGCGGATATCACAATGAATCCCTGTGCCATGATAACCCACCGGGAGTCGATCACTTCTACCCGGCATTTTTTTTCCATCAACTCTATGCTGTTTTTTGCGGCGTTATAGAGGCCGCTCAATTTTGAGTTGAGCGTGATAACCATAATTTCGTCTGTCTTTTCGGCAAGTTCATCAAATGTCATAGCGAAAGTTCCGGGAGAGGGCACGGCTGTGGTAGGCATCACGCGGCTGTTTTTCAGTTTCTTATAGAATTCTTCCGTAGTGATATCGACACCATCGCGATATACTTCCTGCCCGAAGCAGACATGAATGGGGATCACCGTGATGTCCAGTTCTTTAACTATTTCAGCGGGAATATCGGCAACGCTGTCGGTGACAATCTTGACTGTCATTCTCTGAGTACCTCCTGACATTGATATCAGTCCGTGCCGGATATCAGGGTATCTTACGGTTTGACCGGTGCCGGTCTCCTTATGTTATAAAGTATGCCTTTAAATTAGGAGCTTATTCTTCAACCGGGGTCGATGCCTGCGCTTTCTCAAGGCCGGCTTTCAACTTTTCGACAAATCCGCTTTCGAGCGCTGTTTTAGTGTTCTTTATGGTTCCGACTATCTGTGCGGCACGGCTGCTTCCGTGCGCTATCGAAGCGACGCCGTTTACCCCTATTAACGGGCCTCCGCCCATTGCGACCGCCGAACTCATGGAACGGTACAATTTTTGGGTCAATGTTTGAATTACATCTTCAGCGACTTTATCTTTCAGCTCCTTTTCGATCCAGCGGTTCAGAACATACGCCAGACCCTCGCTGTACTTCACCAGTACATTTCCGACAAATCCGTCACAGATGATAACGTTTGCCTTTCCTGTCGCTATGTCCATTCCTTCAACGTTTCCGATAAAATTCAGATTGCTGTTCTTTAACAGCGAAAACGCTTTTTTTGCCTGTTCATTGCCTTTTCCCTCTTCAGCGCCGACATTGAGCAGGCCGATAGTGGGATTGTCAATGCCCAGAAAAATATTTGCGTAAATGCTTCCGGCTACTGCAAAATTTACAAGCTGGTAAGGTTTCACTCCGACATTGGCCCCCAGGTCCATGACAACAGTGTTCGGCGCAAATCCGAGAAACGCGCCACCTGCTATGGGCCTTTCTATACCCGGAAGCGTGCCCAGGTACTGGAGCGCACAAACCATACATGCTCCCGTGGAACCGGCGCTTACCGTAGCATCGGCTTTGCCTTCTTTAACGAGTCTGGTAGCAACGGCGATCGAATTATTTTTCTTCCGCAGGACGGCAAACGCGGGCTCTTCACCGTCTTTAATGGTGTCCGGAGCATCGACGATTTCGATCGTGTCCCCCGTATTGTATTTCGCAAGCTCGTTTTCAATAGCGGCTTTTATGCCCACCAGGATAATCTTTACGCCGTTTTCTTCAGATGCCTGTACCGCTCCCTTTACTATTTCTTCCGGAGCATAATCGCCCCCCATAGCGTCAATAGCTATAACAGGCTGCATGGCTTTATCTGTGGTTCCCATAAGTCGGACCTCCTTCAACAATGGTAAATCGAAGCACATGACCGGCGATTGTAATTGCGTAGTGCCGGTGCGGCATAAACATCACACATACCTCGTCTGGCTAGGTATTATGCAATCCGCAGCGCAGTGTTGTCAATAGCTATCGTATTAAATAAAAAAGTAGAAGTATAAAGCAAGGGAATAGTATGAGCTCACAAATATCGTGAAAATATGGAGGCAATGCGATTAAAGAAGATTGAGCGCTTCTTTGCCTTTCATGCCTGCCGTGACCCCGCGGTTTCCTGCTGCGGCATTCGCTTCTTTTACTGTCGCTCTCGCGAGGTCGTCGATAGTGCTTATCGGTGAGCCGTCGGGGGAACTTGCACGGGCGGCGGGATAATCGAACCGGTCGAGCGCGGCTACGTCGAACGCACCGCAGCCCAGCATACCGGCGTCCGTGATGATAACGACAAGGTTAACCGGCCCGAGAGGGATCACGTATCCGTCCGCCTGTTTTTCCGCCAGTTGCAATCTCTTATGTATCATATGCTTACCTTCCCCTACGCCCGAATGCGCTTTTTATATCAGGGATACGCCGACTATATTATACCGGCTCTTTGGAAAGGTCTGTTTTCCGGGTGCCGGACTGCCTTTTCGGGGGCGGTGGACTGCCGGTATCTGAAGGAGTACCGGTGTTTCCCGTTACAGCAGGTGACTCCTCGTCTATGATCACCTGCATACGGCCGCGCAGATTCTTATAGAGAGCGATAGCGTTCAGTCCTTCCTGTGTCAGCCTGGCATAACCGCCGCCCGGCCCGCCCACGGCTTTTTCCACGAGCGGCGATGGCGAAAGCCTGTTCATAGAATCGATCCAGAGCCACGCGTTCCGGTAACCCAGTCCCATAGAGCGTGCTGCCGCGGAAATGGAGCCCATCTTGTTCAGGCGTTCCAGCAGTATGATCCTGCCGCCACCCAGATAAAGCTCCCCGTCTTTTTCTACCCATATCCTGCCTTTTATCGAGTACCCCTCATCATCCGAGCGGGTGATTGCCGGTTTTCGACTGCCCTGTTTGGATACTTTTAGCTTTGCCATATGCCTTCCTGAACGTGGTCTATACGGTATATTACAATTGGAACCATAGTGTGTCAAGCGGGTTATCGTACGGGTCAGATATCAGCCCGCCGTTACGCTATTGAGAAGTCTTTGTACGATAACCGGGACAGGGTAAGACCGTGACCGGTTATTGATTCTATGGATAGTAAGGATTTAATATTCACGCCAGTTCCAGTTCATATCGCCTTTAAAGACATTTGAATTCATTTCGTTGCTGATGAACAGGTTGGCATCGGGAAAACGCTTGACCATTGCGTAGTAGAAACCGGCAACATCGCTCGTCTGTTCCAGTATCTCCTCGGTGGCCATAATATAGTCTTTGGTGAATGTACATGAGCTGGTGTCGAAAGGCATTCCGGGCTTTTGATGTCCGGGGATTATCACGTCGGCATCCATTTTTTCAAGGCGTTCGATATCTTTTATCCATTGACGGCGTTCTTCCCTGGTGACCTCGCAGGTAAAAGGATGTGCCTGGTTGAAAAGCACATCGCTTCCGTAGAGCGTTCGAATTGAGGGTATCCATACCACTGTATTGAAATTCATATCTCCCATTATATCCGTGAGGATCTCTATACGGTGTCCTTCGAGTTCGAAGTAATTGTCCTTGAGCGGCTCGATGGGCACTGTCTTTCTGCATACGTTTGTTGCTCCTATCACGTTTTCCCAGTGTTCGATCTTTCCGAAAAACTGGCGGTTGATCAGTTGAGCAACATCGGGGACCGCTATTACCCGCGCTTGCGGGAAAATTTCGGCAATAACGCCGAGCCCGAAGTAATGGTCGGGATGACCGTGAGTAACGTAGATCGTTTTTAAATGTTTGCCGGTTTCCATTATTTCGGCGGCAACCCGGTAGGCATTTGAAAGCGTCCACTGCGCATCGATGAGGACTGCATCTGTTCTGCCCATGACGATAACGGATGCCACTTCAAAACCGCTTTCATCGCTGAAAAAAACTTTTGTGGAGAGTGAATCAGGTCCGTGGGTGTTGAGTCTAATTTCCATCGACTGTTCCTCCCGACAACATTTCCCCTAAGTTTACTACCCGCCTTTTTTTATTTCAAAGTGTCAGTAAATGGCTGATTTCCAAAAACCGGATAAGCCAGAATATATTTAAGCTCGGAAAAATGTTTTAATATTAATTTGTTTACGTTCAGCGGATGATGCCCGCCGGGAAGATTTATAATCGTCGGATAGGTTATAATAGGCGAGGGCAAAACAGCTTCCCTGATATCAGTTGGACAGTATTTTGAAAAGAGATAAACCAGCTTGTAAAGTGAGCTTTTTTCAATCATAGCCGGTACGGCTTCGGAGTGAAAGTCAAAGGAATTGACACTCTCCCTCTAATTAATTCTGACAATGATATAAAATCGACTTACCGTAATTGGAGGTATGACTATGGATCCGGTCCAGATAACCGCGCTGGTTATTTTTCTGATAGCAGTCGGTTTCATAATATGGGGAAAAATCGACAGGGCTATCATAGGTATTATCGGTGCAGCCTTGATGATACTCACCGGTGTAATAAGTGAACAGGATGCATTTTTATCAGTAGACTGGAATGTTATCGCGATACTTTTCGGTATCTGGGTAATCGCGGGTTATTTCGGCAAGACCGGAATACCCGAATTTTTTACGATACATCTCCTCAAATTATCCCGGAATAATATCGGGTTATTCATTGTTCTGCTTGGTATCCTTGCAGGATTTCTATCGATGTTCGTCGATAATGTGGTCGTAATATTAATTATGGCCCCTGTGGTCTTTCATTTAACCAGACAGATCAAGCTCCCTTCTTTTCCCTTTATCATTTATCTGGGACTGTGTTCCAATTTCATGGGGACTGCATTACTGCTCGGCGACCTGCCGCCCCAGATGCTGCATTCCGTGTCCGGAATAGAATTCTTTGATTTTATATGGCAAGCGGGCAGACCTTCTTCTTTTATTATCCTTATGATCACATTTTTACTGACCGGAGTTATTTTCTATCAGTTTAAATTCAAAAAAATGTTTTCAAAGGGTACGATCAATAATGAAGCTCTGGCTGAATTAACGGCTATTAATCCTTCCCAATATATCAAGAACAAGAAATTTGCCTTCATCGTAGTCACTGTATTTGTAGCGACCATTCTGGCGATGTCCTTCCGGCAGTTCCTGGGCTTTCACCTCGGGTTTATCGCTATCAGCGGGATGATCCTTCTGGCGTTGATACTGGAGCCCTGTCGAAAGAGACTCGATTGTCCCAGATTTGAGGACGTAATCGATGAAACGGATATGCGGACCCTGTTCTTTTATGTAACACTCTTTGCCCTGGTCGGCAGTATCGATCATGTCGGCATTATCGAAATGATTGCCAATGCGATGATCCCTTATATGCAGGATAACCTTTTGATGAGCACTTCGATAATCTACTGGGTGACAGCTCCAATTGTCGGCATCGTTGAGCATGATGCCTATATTTTATCGATGTTATATTTAATAAGGGACTTTGCTGTATCGTCAAATATGGACCCCTGGCCGCTCTGGTGGGCGGTATTATGGGCCGGAACACTGGGAAGCAATTTGACCGTTGCCGGAGCACCGGCTCTTTTCGTAGCACAAAACTTATGTGAAAAAGAGGAATGTCAACAGGTCGGTTTAAGACAATTTTTCAGCTATACCGTGCCGTTTGTGGTTATCACTCTTGTGATCTGCTATATATTAATGCTCGCTTTTTGGGTCTTCCCTTACATGTCATGAGCATAAACAGCGGATGTCTATATAAACCGGAATAAATTGACGCGGGTATTTATAGTCATATTCCTCCGGAACTATAATATGTGATTTTTATAAAGGCCCTTTGACATCGTTCCCCGTTACATATATTATTTGCACTAAACGGATACCGGTTGAGTGGTCCAATGAAACAGTTTCGTGTTCTTATAGTTGATGACGAGCAGCGTATTCTTGATTTTCTCCGCGTAAAACTTAAGAGTTCCGGCTACGAAGTTCTTATCGCAGCAAGCGGGGCAGCGGCTTTAGAGCAGGTTCATGCGCAGGAACCGGATATGGTCGTACTGGATGTACTGATGCCCGGAATTAACGGACTCGATATATTAAAGGAAATCCGTGCTTTTTCCGCAATACCCGTTATTATGCTCAGCGCCAAGGGTGAGAATGTCGACAGGGTAAAGGGACTTCAAATGGGCGCTGATGATTATCTTGCCAAACCTTTCAGCCCTGATGAGCTGGTCGCTCGCATTGAAGCAATCAGGCGGCGATTGACATCGTCTGATAAACGTAAAACTTATGATACGCTGTCTCTGGGAGACATGACTATTGATTTTAACAAACGAACTGTATCTGTAAATAACAAGGAAGTCTATCTTTCCCGTATTGAATGGTTATTGCTTATTGAACTGGCGCATAATGCCGGAAATGTCATGCTTTACGGCGACCTTCTCACCCGGGTGTGGGGGCCTGAGTTTCGCGATGACATACAGATATTGCGCACATGGATCAGTCGTTTAAGGAACAAAATAGAAAACGATCCCGGTAATCCCGAGCTCATCCGTACCATACCCAAAACAGGCTATATCATAGACCGCCTACATGATTGAATATAGCCACTCTTGAATTTCTTGATATGCATACAATGGTTTCCTCAAATGTCATATTTTTGTAATGATTTCAGCCGCTATTTTATAACTTTTTCATTGCCTTCCGTATAGAATATCGCTGTCGAAGCAAACAAGGAGGACGGCGATGGCTTTTGCTTTACCTTTATTCTACGAAGATCAACGTTCGAATACAAAGATGGCCTATTTACGGCCTGCTGTTGGTGAGTTTATGGTCTTTTGCCCGGGGTGTAAAACGCTGGAGACACTCTGGTTCAATAACGGTTCTTTACTATCGACACGTAAATTCAACCAGTACGATGGGCAGGTACTTCATGACTGCGGCTCATCTGCACCTTGCCGGCTATACCGCGTTTGAAAATTGCCGATCATTTATAAGTAGCAGGTATATGTTTGCATATTTTCCTGAAAGTTGGTTGCTATATTAACTCGTTTGCTGAACAGATAAAAAGTATAGGGGGAATGTCATGGATAAAACAGCATGTTTGATTATGGCCGGAGGACGAGGCAAGCGAATGAGCGTACTATGTCATGAAAGACCAAAACCGGTGCTGCCGTTTGCCGGAAAATACAGGGTTATCGATTTTACGTTGAGCAACTGCGTATATTCGGAAATCCCTGATATTGCCGTATTAACTGACTATCAACGTTCCACAATGGCACGTTATCTCAGGCAATGGAATACGTTAAACAAAGTAAGAACACTGGATATCCTGGAGCCCCCGCATGGCTCATATATAGGGACCGCGGATGCCGTGTATCAGAATCTTTCATATTTAAGAAAACTCAATGTGAAAAACGTATTAATTCTGGCCGGTGACCATATTTATAAAATGGAGTACCGAAAGTTGATCGCTTTTCATGAACAGACAAATGCCGCTGTAACCGTGGCAGTAGTTAAGGTGCCTGTCGATGAGGCATACCGTTTCGGCACCGTGACAGTTAACGATAATGGCGAGATAGTGGAATTTGTTGAAAAGTCCGCGCACTCCAGGAGCAACCTGGCTTCGATGGGTATTTACGTTTTTAACCTCGATGCGCTTGCCCGTCGATTGGCGGAAGATGCCGGTAGATCAGATTCATCACATGACTTCGGTTATTCCATTTTGCCTGAGATAACAGGAAAAGAAAAAGTGTGCGCCTATGAATTTGACGGTTACTGGAAAGATATCGGCACGCCCCAGGCTTATTATGACGCGAATATGGAGCTTATCCGTTCACGGCCTTCTTTCAGTCTCAACACCACACGTACGGTTCTTACGCAGCCCTATGACTTGCCCGCCCCCAGAATTTCTCAGCGAGGTGCTGTAGTGAACAGTTTACTCAGTCCGGGCTGCGTTATTAAAGGATATGTGGAGAATTCCATACTGTCGCCCGGTGTTTTTATTGATGAAAAAGCTGAAGTGCACGATTCAATATTAATGCCGAATGTTTCAGTTGGCTATCATAGTGTAATCGATGCATGCGTATTGGATGAGGGTGTGTGTATAGATAGACTCAGTTATATCGGCTTCGGGAAGTCTTTTATACGTGGTAACAAAGACATCACTGTAGTAGGGAAAGAGGTTACCGTGCCGGCTCAAACTGCTGTAGGACGTGATTGTCTGGTATTGCCTCATGTGAAAAGTTCCGACTTTATAGATAACTTTATAGCGTCGGGTTCTGTTCTATCGCCGCAAGGTATTTCACAGAAATCGTGAGAGTACACGGGGATATAGTCCTGCAACGCAGTAGACAGCTTGACATAAAATGACATATTCAAATGAAGAAATGGTGAGATGCACTTTCTCCACTTTTAATCGACTTTGCTAAATACATTAATTTAAAAAAGGAGCATAAAATGAAAAACTTCGGAGAACTGTTTCAGAGCGCAGACTGGAAAACGGAGAAACATATCCCTGTCATTGAATGTGCTGACCGGGTGAAACCAGGCGAGCTATTTCCAGTAAAGGTAACACTGGGAAAAGAAATAGCTCATCCCAACACCACCGAGCATCATATCCGCTGGATTTCAGTATTTTTTCATCCGGAGGGGGAAAAGTTTCCTTATCAGATAGGGCATGTCGAGTTCTCGGCCCATGGAGAATCAGCGGAAGGGCCTGATAAAAGTTCTATATACACTCACCACGAAGTCAGCCTGTCGATGAAGACCGGCAAGAACGGGACTATCTATGCCACTGCTCAATGTAATATACACGGGCTCTGGCAGTCTGAACATGAAATCAATATATCCTGACCTGACAGTGAACCTTGATGGGATTTATCTTTTTTACTCGCGGCGATGTTGGGGAGCGGAGCCTTGAGTAATTTTAGATAACAGGAAAGGAGGATATTATGGCTATTGAAGTATGGAGACCAAGATGGGGGATCACTCCATGGAGACCGTTCAGGAACATGGAAGAGTGGGACCGCCAATTCGATGATTTCTTCAGTCCGTCAATGTGGAGATGGCCGAACGAGAAAAACTGGGTACCGTCCGTGGATATTTTCGAAAAAGACGATAAGTTCGTCGTCAAAGCAGAGCTTCCCGGAATGAAGGAGGAGGACATCGATGTTTCAGTAGTGGGTGATACTCTCACAGTCAAAGGAGAAAAGAAAACCGAAACTGAAGTTAACGAAGAGGATTACTATCGTTGTGAACGCTCTTATGGAAATTTCTATCGTTCCATCCCGCTTCCCTCTACTGTCGATGCGAATAAGATTGAGGCCAATTACCAGGACGGTGTTCTCGAAGTTACTCTGCCAAAAGCGGCGGAGGTAAAACCGAAGAAAATTGCTGTATCAGCGAAAAAGAAGGCGTAGAGCTGCAAAACAAAGTTAAGAAAGGTCCGCTCTCCGATAATATATGATTATGTTTAAAAAGAATCAAAGAAGAAGCACTTAAATCATCCAGTTGACCTGCCACTCTACCTTATTCCCAATAGGGTACGCAATCATAGTAAGCGTACATAGTATGAAGCCATGCGAGATCATTCATATTTGGCCAGTGATCTCTATCCAGCCCGGGTGCATTTTCAAGTTCTTCTCTGGTTACATCGAGCACGAATTTTCGATCAAGATGTCCCT
>CAZAIO010000079.1:0-12470 GCA_964485235.1 uncultured Dehalococcoidales bacterium | reverse complement strand
AACTCATTAGTTATAAAGCCGATAGATTTCATACCCTCTCTCGGAAACTCGATAAGCACCACCTGAGTAATGCCGGTTTTATCTGCCATGGTAAAGCTTTCCATTATGCGTTTAATCGCGTTGTACAGTTGTCGAAAAACAGGCACTCGTGACAGGATCGAGTCCCAAAAACGTACAAATCTTTTCCCTGCCACATTGCTCGCTATTACGCCGGTCAGATAGATAATAAGCAGAGTCACGGCAAACCCTACTCCGGGAACGGGTTGACCGAATATCGCCCTGATTATGGGCTGCAGTATGTTGTCTATACTGGAAAATATCCATATTAAAATCAGTATGCTGGCCCCGACAGGTACAACTACAAATATACCTGCCAGAAACTGTGACCTCAGCTTCTTTCCGAAACGGTTCAGAAACGCTTTCATACTCTGGTTTATTACCTCTTTGTTCTCTATTATGAGGAAATATGAATAAAAAAATATCCCCTTCCCTGTTATCCGTGTCATGACAAAGAACCAAACGACACGGCAACCTTCTGCTCCGGTTTTATCTCCGGAAATGTTTATAAACTGCTGCGCACGTTCTAATCGTGCAGTTTCTCATTTATACCATATATTCTAATTGATATAAGGAAGCTCATCATAGCTCAAGGAAGCGTAATAGTTCCGTGACATTCCTCCATGACCGATATTAAAATGGCAATCGGGTGGATTTGTGCAGAATATCACGCAGTTATCAACAGTATCCGTGCCTCCGCTGCCGTCAGGCAACCTGTGATGAGCATGCCATCCGCCTTCTACTCCGTGGTCCTGATTTATCCTCACCAGTTTTTTACCGCATTTAGCGCATCTACCCTTTTGTCTGATCCATGCAGCATTTACTACAGACGGAGGAAACATCATAATTGCACCTCCTGTAATAGACCCCGCAATTATGATTATTATCGATTGCGGCACATGGAATGTCAATCCGAAACAGGGGTATATGATGTATTACGGCAGCTTTTTCTATTGGTCGTTCGCTCAGGCAAAATCAGGAAAGCTTTTTACGGACTGCCTCACTCTCAAGCTCCCTGATTGCATCGGAAGCTATCCATCGGGCAGTCTTTGAATCTATCTTCTGTATCTCAGCAGCAGTTTGAAGTGCCGCTTTATTCAGTTCCAGGTTTCTTTTACCGATATGCCTCAGTGCCCAGTTTACCGCTTTCCTGACGAAATTCCGCTCATCCGTAGCCGCCTGTTTTATCACCGGAAGCAGTGCGATGAATTGCTCATTTTTCGCCTTTTTATCGTGCCATGCAAGACATGCAATTAACGCAAAGGCAGCCCTCTTCACAAACTCCTCTTCACGTGTCGACCAGTCGATGACCTTCTTCCAAGCGAGAGGCGTTTTATCGAAAAGGTTCATGCAGACCTGATCACAGACGTCCCATGAATTGAAGTCTTTTACCCAGTCTTCCATTTGTGCTTCAGTCAGCTTAGCAGGTACATCGATCATAGAAGCTACTATTCTCGCTTCGTCTATTCCCGTCGTCCACAGTCCCAGAGCAAGCTCGTGATCCTTGCCCAGCTCTTTCGCCAGTTTCCGCATTTCCGGGACAGGTATTCCAAGACGCCTGTCAATCGACATGCCGAACCTTGCCATCCCTTCGAGATTGTCATTCTTTGCTTTGCTTTTAAGCTTTTCAACTACATCGTTTACTGAAGGCATAACCTTTGTCCTCCCTTATATGGACTGCTTCCGGACCTATATGAGAACGGCAACAGATGTTCCATTCTATCTGAGTTTCGTTTATTTACTATCTTGCCACAGCGGTTACAGGACTTCAATAAATAATTATCCGGCGATGTTATAAATCCATACTGTCATTGCGAGGAGCCCCGATTATATTGGGGCGACGCGGCAATCTATCGTGTTGGTCATCGGGATTACTTCGCCTCCCGATGAGTTCGGGATTTTTCCGTGAGAGTCACACGTATCGTGTGACCTCACCATGGGGTACAATCCGGCTACACTGGCAACACGTAGACCTGGCGCATTTAAAGATACACCCCCTGTGGTTAAACTCAAGTAGGGGCAATCCCCTGTGATTGCCCTGTTATAAGGGTGGGCACGGGGGCCCACCCCTACATACATGTCGTAGCAATAGTGAATAATATTTGTATTATCAGATACGGTTACTATACGCCGGTCTATTTGATATGAGGTCACCCCGATGTCATCGGGGTAACTCTCACATCCTGTTTAGACGGTTTAACTTTTCACTTTTTCTTTTCGTCCTGCGTACATCATCGGGATAAGGAGCAGCGCCGCCATTGATGAAACCACCATCGCGACCCACATTACGGACGCAGCCTGGAGATGTATTTGCAGCGGTGAAAAGAACATAACCGACATACCGATAGCAAGCCCGAACGCATTCGCCAGCACCGGGCGCGTTACACTGGTCAGCGCTGAGTCTACGGATTCCCGGCTGCCCTGTCCTTCCTTCCGGTAATAATAGATGCCGGAGATAATATGTACGGCATAGTCCACTCCCACACCTACTGCAATCGCCGAAAGATTGGCTGTGAGCACATTGAGATTGAAACCGGTCATGGATATCATGCCCAGTATGGCAATGATGGTAATAACTATCGGCACCATACCCGCAAGCGCAGCACGGATCTTCCTTAACGTAATAAGCAGCATGATGAAGACCAGCACCAGGGCAAGTCCCAGGCTTTTCACCTGGCTCTGCACCACCATGCGGTTCATCTCGTCGAACAATATCGGCATACCGGTCACCACCCGGACAACATCGCTGTGTTCTTTTATAAAAGCGTTCATTGCCGCTATCTCGTCCGAGGTAAAGTCATTTGTTTTCACCAGAATCCGTATGCCATCAGCGGAAACCCACGACTTGAGACCGTCGGTCCCAAGCTGCATCGACACCATTTGCACAATCATCGGATTTTGCGGATAGCCCTCCTGTCCGGTAAGCATCGTGTAAATGCCCGATACCAGATCGTATACCGAGAACACGCTCTTCACACCGGGAAGCTTCTCCATCTCCCTCTCGGTTGCCAGCACCTTTTCGGCATAATTGAAGTCCGTCAACACAGAAGTGCCGCCTTTGGCATAAATCTCTCCGGTGAGAGGCAGAGCGCTGCCGAACGACTCTTCTACTTTGTTAAAAGTCTGGCGTATCTCCGATCCCTTTTTAAAGAACATAAGCGTATCGGATACTACTTCAAGGCGGGGAATGTAGACTGCGGATACGCAGATAATCACGGCAAAAACCAGCAACACCGGCACCCGTCGTTTCGAAGCAGCCGTCACAAAACGTACGAGCCTGTTGCCTCCTCTGTGTTCGGCATGAGAAGGCAACTTCATTCTGGAGAGCACAGCGGGCAGGAAGAATAGCGCGAGGAACCCCGCATAGCCGATCCCCAGAGTAACAAATATGCCCATTTGCCGCATGGGCAGCACATCGGCCAGCGTGAGCGACACAAATCCTGCCATTGTGGTAATCACTGCCAGGAAAATAGGAGTACCTACCATACGCATTGTCGCCACCGTAAGCTCTCTGCGATCGCTATATCGTGAAAGGTTATCCTGAAAGTGGCTTACGTAATGCAGTCCGTAAGCGGAACCCATCACGATAATAAATATCGGGCATAGCACTGTGACAAGGTTCAATCCCTGCCCGCTCCAGAAAATGGTACCGAACGTCCACAGCGCAGCAAGTCCGGCGGGAACTATCGATAGCACCGTAAACCGGCGGTTTCGCAGCACAACGTAGAACACGATCAGCACCAGGATAATAGCACAGGGCGGCAGTATGCAAAGTATCCGTATAAGATAATGCCAGAGCGTATCCTGTATGACCGCATCGCCGGCAAGTGAAATACTGAGACCGCTCCCGGGAGAAATGTTCCTCATTTCCCCGACCACTTCACCGGCAGGCGCATTGGTATCAAGAGTCGCTACGATAACCCCCGTCTTACCGTTGGCAGAAAGAAACTGGTCCTTCATAAAATACGTATTTTCTATAAAGTTCCTGAACTGTTCATAATTCTGTGTGATGTATGCTTCATCGACAGTGACCAGTTTACCCTGCACCTGCAGTTCCGGAGGAATAAAGGACTGTACCTGAGCCACACCATCGATCCCTTTCAGCTGCCCTTCAAGCCGGTAAACTTCAAGCAAAGCGTCTTTATCCAGAAGCGAACCCTGTCCCTCCACAAGAACTGATATGGCTTCTCCTGTATTGTACTTTTCATTGAGCCTGTCATATTCCTGCGCTGCCGGATTTCCGGCCTCAAAAAAGCTCAGAAAATTAGTGTCAAGGCTAAACCGGATGAATGAGACCAGTGAAACAATGTTCAGCACAATTACAAATGCAATGATGAACTTCGATTTACTGTAAATGAAATTCGCTATTTTCTCCATGCTCCCTCTCCTGTATGGCTATTCCTTTATTCCAGGCTTATACCTTCCGAAAATATAGCTCTCGTGTTGAAGCTCACCAGCTCATTCACTATTTCCTTGCGGGACATAGAATTGAGCGGTCCTTTTTCCCCTTCGACAACACGAAGGATTGTCAGTCCTATCATAATGGCAGGTAATATCCGGCTGATCAGTTCAGTTTTAAACGGCCGGACAACGCCTTCTTTCATCATGGATGTAAGAAACGAGTTCAGCATGTCGATACCCGGCGAAGTTACTTTTTCAATAAACTGACGGTGAAGTTCTTCATCTCGCTGGAGTTCGCTCAGCAGGAGGATAAAAAGTTCGGCATTATCGAAAAACATATTCACTCTGTCACCGATAATAGATGTCAACATTTCACTATCGAGCTGCAGCGGCTGACCGATTATCTCCATCAGCGGGGCCGATAATATGAAATTCTTTAAAAGCTCGGTGAACAGCTCGCGTTTACTGCCGAAATAATTGTAGATAGTACCCTCGGCAATACCCGCGGTGCGAGCTATTTCCGCTGTGGTCGCCTTTGCGAAACCCTTCCGGATGAACACTTTATGGGCGGCATCGAGTATTTGTTCGCGCCTCTCCCTGGTGATTTGCTCTTTTCTATTCTTCCTTTTCATCATATCCACACCTCTCCGTATATAATGAGTGAGCGCTCACTCATTATATTGTATGTCGTTTTCCCTGTCAATACTCTTTTTAATGTATTTTTACCGGATACACAGCCGGAACCGCTTCTACAAAAAGGATACTGCTTGCCGGTACACCGGTCGGCATCGGCAGTGAAAAAGTAGTCAGGCTCGTTGAAGAGTGCGGTGCTCTGGTAGTGGCGATGGAAAATTGCGGCGGCTACAAAACGGTTGGACTGCGCATCGATGAAGACGATCAGTCGGACCCGCTGTTGCTTATGGTGCAAAAATACCTGAAAATTCCATGCTCCGTTATGTCTCCGAACAACCTCCGTATGGAACTGCTAAAAGAAATGGTGCGCGATTTCAAGATTGACGGCGTGATCGATCTTACCTGGCAGGCCTGCCTTACTTATAATATCGAATCACACTTCGTTTCCAACCTGATTACCGGGGAACTCGGCCTGCCCTTTCTACAAATTGAAACCGATTATTCACAGTCCGATCTGGAAAACCTCCGTGTGCGGATAGAAGCATTTATTGAAATGATACCGGACCGGTAACCTGGGACGGTTTTCCTCTTCTTTAATAACCGGACAGATACCCGATGACCGGTCAGGTGAGAAAAGTCTTCCATATCTGCATTTTTCAGGTATGATCTCTTGGCTAACTTGCCGGCAACCATTATAATCTAATTACTTCCCGTAAAGTCAGGCTGGAAGAAATAAATAACGGTACAGGTTTTAATACCATGGTCGGCGGTATCGCATTTAACGACATTCCTGCCCGCAAGAAAGATACGGCAGCCTGCCTGCTGCTTGAGATTTTTTCTGATTTAGCGCCTTATTGAAAGTGAAATAGAAATGCTGTCTTTTCGAATAGCAATACGTTTTCTTAAGTCCGGCAAACTTCAATCGACACTTATTATCATCGGGATAGCCGTGGCAATATCGGTACAGCTTTTCGTCGGTTTAATCATTAATAGTCTCCAGGCAGATCTGATAAAGAGTACAACGGGAAGGACACCGCATATCACCATTACCTCTGCGCTGGAGAACATCACCATACGCCGCTGGGACAATATTGTACAGGAAGTAAGTCAGGTCCCTTCGGTCAGTGCCGTATCCGCGTCGGTTAGCTCGAACGCTTTTGTATTAAAAGGCGACAGCACGGAGCCTGTCCTGATAAGAGGGTTCAATCTCGACACGGCAGACCCTATCTACAAAATAACCGGTGCTATCTACGAAGGCGGTCCTTACGGATTGAGAAGTGAAGTGCTTGTAGGAAAAGAGCTCGCAGAGGATCTGGACTATCACGTCGGAGACAGTATAACTATACGCATTCCGTCCGGAAGCGAAAGCTCATATACAATTGCAGGGCTTTACGATTTCGGTACGGCAAGCATTAACAAATCATGGATCATTACCAGAGTGGAAACAGCGCAGAAAATATTCGGCTACGGCAGCAGAGTCACGTCCATCGATATTACGGTAAACGACCTGTTTCAGGCAGATATAATCGCCGGGCAAATAGCACGCATTTTAAACAATCCTGATATAAAAATAGACAACTGGAAAGACCAGAACAAAGAACTGCTCAGTGCGCTTGAAAGCCAGAGCCTTTCAAGCTATATGATCCAGGTATTTATTATGGTATCAGTCGTTATCGCCATCGCCAGCATCCTCGCAATCACTGTTTTCCAGAAGTCGCGGCAGATCGGTATCCTTAAAGCAATGGGCATCAAGGACCGTACGGCAAGCTTCATCTTTCTCTATGAAGGGCTGATACTCGGTTTTATCGGCTCGTTGGTGGGAATCGTCTTCGGACTGGGATTATTGTATGGATTCACCACATTTGCAGTGAACGCCAGCGGGGAAATGATGTTCACATTCCAACCCGATTTTGTCTTTATAACGAGGTCGTGGATAATCGCAGTAGCAGCTTCTACCCTGGCGGGTGTTATACCTGCGAGGAGGTCGTTAAGACTAAATCCTGCAGACGTGATCAGGGAAGGATAATATGCACAATATAGTGGAATTACAGCAGGTAGACAAGATATATCCGGGGGCAGTGGAAACACCGGCCCTGTTCGACGTAAACCTCACAATAGAGGAAAGCTCGTTTTGTTCGATTGTGGGAGAGTCGGGGAGCGGTAAGTCCACGCTTATGAACATCATCGGGACACTGGATACCGCTACGCGCGGCGAGGTGTTCATCAACGGCGTAAAAACAAATACGCTCAGTAGAGATAGGCTTGCCGTATTGAGGAATGAGACGATCGGTTTTGTATTTCAATTTCACTATCTCCTGCCCGAATTTACCGCCATGGAAAACGTGCTCATACCGTACATTATCAAGAGCGGAAAGGTCAGTAAAGAAGTGCATAAAAAAGCCGAAGAGCTTTTCGAGTTCACGGGTATATCGAAAGTAAAGGACAACCTTGCCCCGAACATGTCGGGAGGTCAGCAGCAGAGGACGGCAATTGTCCGCGCGCTTATCAACAATCCTAAAATCGTCCTTGCGGACGAACCGACCGGGAACCTGGACTCGGAAAATACGGCCACGATCTATAAAATCTTCCGTGAGATCAATGAACGCTTTAATACCACGTTCATCATCGTCACGCATGACCGCAATATAGCAAAGAAAACAGACCGGATTATCGAGATAAAAGACGGCAGGATAACCGCGAATATTCAGAAATAGTCACGATTGCCGCTGTAATATGCCAGTGTCGTAAATCGGCATGGTAAAAAGTATGATTGAAGGGTTCGCTGTCGCCATCCGTTTTGCAGTATGACAAAAGTTACAGTTTTTTCAGCCGTTTGTTATTACAATAAAACAAATCAAATAAAATGAGAGGGGAGGTTTCGAGGCGATGTTGGATAAATGTCCCGGTGCGGCAAGTATTTTAAAGCCGACACTGATACTGAAAAACTGCCCGGAATGCGGCGAGGAAAACGAGCTGCTGTCTACGGAAGCGAAGAAAAAATGCTCGAAATGCGGATTCATGATATATAATGATGTGGTCTCCTGCGTGCAGTGGTGCGAGTACGCCAAAGAATGTGTCGGTGAAGAGCTCTATAACCGGCTTATGGGTAATGAGCCATCCACCCAAACTGAAGGAGGTCCTGTTGACAGGCCGGACAAAGATAAAAAGAAACATAGTAATAATAGATGAGGAGAAATGCAACGGTTGCGGCGTCTGCGTTCCGGCATGTGCCGAAGGCGCAATACAGATAATTAACGGGAAGGCAAAGCTCGTCAGCGAAAAATACTGCGACGGGTTAGGAGCCTGTCTGGGCAAATGCCCTCAGGACGCTATCACCGTAGAAGAACAGGAGGTCGAACCGTTCGACGAGAAGGCAGCACAGCGTCACATGGAACAGGCGAAGCTCGTCATGGCGGATACATTCTGCGCCTGTCCGTCAGCACAGGTCACACAGTTCACCGCACCGGTAAGCGATAATGAAAAATTTGCAGACACAGTTCCGGTGCAATCTGAGCTTACGCACTGGCCTGTGCAGCTTTCACTGGTCCCTCCGTCAGCCGCATTTCTGAATAACGCCGACCTTGTCCTGGTGGGAGACTGCGTACCATTTGCCTATGCGGGGCTTCACCGTGATTTCATTAAGGACCATGTAGTACTTGTCGCCTGTCCCAAGTTCGACAAGTTCGAGGCTCATCTCGCCAAGCTCACCGAAATACTGCGACAGTCAGCGTTAAAAAGCATCACTGTGTTACATATGGAAGTCCCCTGCTGCAGCGGCCTGGTCCGTATGGCAGAGGTCGCGCTCCAGGAAAGCGGCAAAAATATACCTCTCAAAGAAATAACCGTCGGGATACGGGGCGAAATAAAGACCGGCACCGCATGAAAACCGCTTATTTCGTTACCACCGTAACCTGATGCCGTCTTCGATCCGTACGCGGGCGTTACCAGATCTCCGCATGGTAATTCTGAAGTGACCTGACATCCGATTTACCACTGCGGTATGCCTCAATTCCTTTTGCCGCCGCAGCGGCTGCGGCGATGGTCGTGATATAGGGGACCTTGTACTTTATCGCTTCCTTCCTGATATATGAGTCGTCATAGGCGCTCAATTTTCCCACCGGCGTATTGATGACCAGTTGAATTTCCCCGTTCTTTATACCGTCGACGATATTGGGCCGTCCTTCATAGAGTTTTAATATACGTTCACAGGGAATCCCGTTGCTCTCCAGGAATTGAGCAGTCCCGTCTGTCGCTTTGATCCTGAAACCGAGCCCGGCAAACTGTCGTGCGACATTCGATAGTGCGGGGGACTCCTTCACTGCAACGCTGATCAACACGGTACCTTCCACAGGAAGCGCCGGTTTTGCAGCCTCCTCCGCCTTGAAATACGCCATTCCAAACGTACTTGCAATGCCCATTACCTCGCCGGTAGACCGCATTTCAGGCCCCAGCACGGGGTCTACCTCCGGGAACATCGGGAACGGAAATACCGCTTCTTTCAGCCCGAAATAGGGAATATGCCGCTGTCGAAGGTTGAGATCGCTCAGCTTCTTGCCGAGCATCAAACGTGTCGCCATACGAGCCATCGAGACATTGCATACTTTCGATACAAGAGGGACAGTGCGGGATGCCCTGGGATTAGCCTCCAGCACATAGACGACATCGCTCGCAATGGCGTACTGCATGTTCATCAGTCCGACCACATGCAGTTCCCTGGCGATCTTTCTCGTATATTCTTCTATAGTATTGATATGCTGCTTCGGTATGCTGACCGGCGGGATGACGCAGGCTGAATCGCCCGAGTGGACACCGGCGTACTCTATATGCTCCATGATCGCCGGGACATATGCATCGGTCCCGTCGGCAATGGCATCCGCCTCAGCTTCAATGGCATGCTCGAGAAATTTGTCTATAAGGATCGGCCTGTCCGGAGTTACGTCTACGGCGGCAGCAACGTACTGCTTGAGCATTTCCTCATCGTGTACTATCTCCATACCGCGCCCGCCAAGGACATACGACGGACGCACGATAAGCGGATAACCGATACGTGCCGCGATCTCAAGCGCCTCATCCAGATTGCTCGCCATTCCCGATTCCGGCATGGGAATATTCAATGTCTTCATCATTTTCCGGAAGCGGTCGCGGTCTTCAGCGAGGTCGATGATCTCCGGAGGCGTGCCGAGTATTTTCACACCTGCCTCGGCAAGCTCGGCGGCAATATTAAGAGGGGTCTGTCCGCCGAACTGAACGATCACTCCTTCCGGTTTTTCCTTTTCATAAATACTGAGCACATCCTCAACGGTCAACGGTTCGAAATACAGCTTGTCCGAGGTGTCATAATCGGTGGAAACGGTCTCCGGATTACAGTTGACCATAATTGTCTCATAACCTTCGTCCCGTAACGTGAACGCCGCATGCACACAGCAGTAATCGAACTCGATACCCTGCCCGATCCTGTTGGGACCTCCGCCGAGCACCATCACTTTTTTCCTGTTGCTGCTGGTGGTAGCGTCGGGAGCGTTATACGTCGAATAATAATACGCGGCATTCTCCACACCGCTCACGGGAACGGGATACCATCCTTCAACCACCCCCAGCGAGATGCGCTTCTTCCGTATTTCCTTCTCAGTCAAACCGAGGAGCTTGGCGAGATAACGGTCGGCAAAGCCGTCTTCCTTCGCTTTTTTAAGCAATTCATCGGGGAGCTGTTTCCCTTTATAGCTGAGTATCTCCTCCTCGAGCTCCACCAGCTCTTTCATCTGCCCGATATACCATGGTTTGATATAGGTTTTTTCATAGAGTTCCTGTACTCCGGCACCCTTTCGCAACGCCTCATACATAATGAACTGGCGTTCGCTGGTCGCCTCGTTGAGCATGTTCATCAGCTCTTCGAGAGACAGTTTATTGAAATTTTTAGCAAAACCGAGCCCGTAACGGCTGTTCTCAAGCGAGCGTATCGATTTTTGAAACGCCTCTTTGTAGGTCTTACCGATACTCATCACCTCGCCGACCGCCCGCATTTGCGTGCCCAACCTGTCGCGGGCGTCTTTGAACTTCTCGAACGCCCAGCGTGCGAACTTCACCACGACATAGTCTCCCGATGGTGTATATCTATCCAGCGTTCCGTCGCGCCAGTAGGGTATCTCTTCGAGGTTCAGACCTGCTGCCAGCTTTGAAGATACCAGCGCTATCGGAAATCCGGTTGCCTTCGACGCAAGTGCAGAAGAACGCGATGTCCGGGGATTGATCTCTATCACCACGACACGGCCCGTTTTGGGATCGTGGGCAAACTGGATATTCGTACCGCCGATTACCCGGATTGCCTCGACGATCCTGTAGGAATACTCCTGCAAACGCTTCTGAAGCCCTTCGTCAATCGTGAGCATCGGGGCAGTGCAGTAAGAATCGCCGGTATGAATGCCCATCGCATCCACGTTTTCGATAAAACAGACGGTGATCATCCGGTTCTCCGCATCGCGCACAACCTCCAGTTCCAGTTCCTCCCAGCCCAGTACGGACTCCTCAATCAACACCTGACCGATAAGGCTGGCAGCAATGCCGCGGCTGGCGACAGTCCGCAGTTCTTCCACGTTATAGACAAGCCCGCCGCCGGTCCCGCCCAGCGTGTAGGCAGGGCGGACCACGACCGGATACCCGAGCCTGCCGGCTATCTCTTCAGCTTCTTCAACGCTGTAGGTAGCCTGGCTTTCCGGCATATCGATGCCGAGCCGGTTCATGGTCTCTTTAAAGGCGATCCTGTCTTCGCCGCTCTGTATCGCGTCGACATCGACTCCGATCACCTTCACCCCGTATTTTTCCAGGACTCCGGCGCGCGCCAGCTCCGAGCTCAGGTTCAGGCCGGACTGGCCTCCCAGGTTCGGCAAAAGCGCGTCGGGACGTTCTTTCTCAATTATCTGGCTCATCCTATCCACGTTAAGCGGCTCGATGTAGGTCACGTCCGCCATTCCGGGATCGGTCATAATCGTCGCAGGATTGGAGTTCACCAGTACGATTTCGTATCCAAGCTCGCGAAGGGCTTTACATGCCTGCGTACCGGAATAGTCGAACTCACATGCCTGCCCGATGACGATGGGGCCTGAACCGATGATCATCACTTTCTTTATATCATTTCGCTTCGGCATAATTACCCGTCACTTTCTCTATTTCACTGCGTGAAACAGGTATGATTTTGTAAAATCGATGATACAGGGACATAAAATTTGAATAAATGACATGCGAAACTGCAGGATTTATCTGGCTGAAAAATTCTCGCATCTGGACTTTGGAACTGAATTATACCAGATAAACTTTTTTGTAACAATGTTACAATTTTCCGCAGAAATCAGGGGCTGATGATGATTAATACTGACATTGAGCGA
>CAZAIO010000078.1:0-12689 GCA_964485235.1 uncultured Dehalococcoidales bacterium | reverse complement strand
GTAGTATTATTGGTAGGATAAAGGTATTTAAAGAGCGAAGACGTATGAGCGGAAGAGGGAAAACGGTGAAGATGTCGGTCACGCTGCCCGGGGAACTCGCCGGTGAAGTGCGGGCGCTGGTATCTCAGGGAGAGGTAAGCTCTTTTTTTACCGAGGCGGTGGAGCATTATCTCGCATTCCGCAGGCAGAAAAAGGCGCTCGAGGCGGGTTACGGCGCATGGACGGATGAGAGTCACTCGGACCTGGGAACGCCCGCAGACTCCAGCGCTTTTGTCCGCGATATAAGGTCGGCGGACAGAGAACGCAGGGAGCGTTTACGTGGCGACAGTGCAAAGTAACCGCGCGACGGGTATTTCCTGCCTTATCGATACTGATGTTGCCATAGATTTCCTGAGACGGCGTTCTTATGCACGGATACTCCTCGACTACTGGGCCGGTAAAGGGCTGCTGGCAATAAGCGCGCTTACCCACCTCGAGATATACCGGGGAATGAAGGAGGGAGAGGAGAAGGCGACCGTCGAATTTCTGGACGGGCTCACTTCTATAGGCGTCGACTTACCGGTCGCCCGGCGTGCGGGCGTGATGATGAAAGGACTTATAGCCGGAGGGAAAACTGCGTGTATAGCGGATGCCATCATCGCTGCGACTGCAATACAGCTCGGCGCACCGCTCCTCACCAATAACGTGGAACTGTACCCCTTTCAGGGAGTGAAGCTGATCAGGGGCACGCTGGCATAACCGGGGGGATGTAATAGATATTATGATGAAGTCTGAGAAAAGAGAGAGAAGAAAGAAACTGCGCAAGTTCCAGATACACGGGCGCAGGTTTGCCGAGATGGTGCGTAACGCAGTCCGGAAGCGAAGCAACGAACAGGGAAAAAAGTAGCCCTGCCGGACGACCCAGCCAATATATGATAATAATACAATGTCATTGCGAGACCATCCCGACTTCGTCGGGAGGCGAAGCAATCTGAATAGGAAAAGTATAAGATTGCCGCGTCGTCCCGATTCAATCGGGACTCCTCGCAATGACCTGACAAGAAATTTGCAAGATGTTCTCCCCTACCCCAACCGGCCGAACTCTTTTTCGAGCTGCCGGGCGCTCAGGTGGATCATGGTTGGCCTGCCGTGCGGGCATGTGCCGGGCTGGTTTGTCTCTTCGAGCTGCCTGACGAGCGCTTTCATCTCGTCCAGGGTAAGCGGGTCTCCCGCTCTGACCGCTCCGTGACAGGCAATGGATGAGGCGATGCGTTCCTCCCTGCGCAGCCGTTCTTCGGTGCTTGCGAGGGAATCGAGCAGAGAGCGGACCGCTTCGGACAGGTCGCCGCCTTTCATCACCGCGGGCACAGCCCTGAGAAGGTAGCTCCGGGCCCCAAAATGTTCCAGCGTCAGGCCGAACTCGCCGAGAAGCTCCTGCCTGTTCCGCAGGATTTCTTCCTGCCTCGGGCTCAGCTCTATCGTCAGAGGCTCCAACAGCCCCTGGATATCGACATTCTTTTGCTCCCGCTGCGCCAGTACTTTCTCGAACAGGATACGTTCATGTGCAGCATGCTGGTCTATCATATAGAGGCCGTCCGGTCCCTCTGCGAGAATATAGGTATTCGAAAGCTGACCCATTACCCTGAGTATGGGAATTGCTGCAGAGCTACGGTCCGTCCGTTCGGGTGCGGGTTCGGACTCTTCATGTTTACGTTCCGGCACCTCTTTCGGAATGTCTTCCTCCCGCCACAGCACAGGCTGCGGCGGTGCAGGCGCTTTTGCGCTGCTTATTTCCCGCACCGGCACGTACTCAAGCGCGGCGCGTACCGGCTTTCCTACAGCCGTGTATAATATCTGGCTGTTCCGGAATCTTACTTCAGTCTTTGCCGGGTGTACATTCACGTCCACTTCTCCGGGCGGTAACGTAACGGTGAGCACCGCAACCGGGTGTTTCCCTACCATAAGCTGCCCGTGATAGGCATCTTCCACAGCACGTATAAGGAGACTGCTGTGCACCCACCTGCGGTTCACAAAAAAGCTCAGATAGTTCCGGTTGGCACGGGTCATAGCAGGAGGGCTTATAAGTCCGGTTACCGAGCAGGCCGGGTCCCTGCCGCTGACCTCCAGCATTCGCTGTGCCAGGTCCAGTCCGTAGATCTCTGCGATTGTATCCCGCAGCTCTCCGTTGCCCGGTGTTCGTAATGTCTCTCTCCCGTCTATGGTGAGTGAGAACCTCACTTCCGGATAGGCGAGCGCATAATGTGTCACGAGAGTGGCGATATGGCTGTTCTCCGTTGTCGGCGACTTGAGGAATTTAAGCCGCGCCGGGAAATGCCGAAACAGGTGGCGTACCGTAACCGTTGTGCCCTGCGACCTGCCGCGTGTTTCGTGTTGTATAACCATGCCTTTTTCCAGCTGCAGGAAGGTGCCCGCTGTTGTACCTGCCGCGAGCGTGATCACTTCGACATCCGAGACCGAAGCGATGCTGGGAAGCGCCTCGCCTCGAAAGCCGAGCGTGGCGATTTTTTCCAGGTCTTTTACGGTATCGAGCTTGCTGGTGGCGTGGCGGGCAAAGGCAAGCTCAACCTCGCCCGCAGCTATACCACTGCCGTTATCGCTCACCCTGATAAGATTGACCCCGCCGCCCTGCGTTTCCACTGAAATATTATTCGCGCCCGCGTCGACCGAGTTCTCCAGCAGCTCCTTCACTACCGAAGCGGGCCGTTCGATTACTTCTCCGGCGGCTATTTTAGATATAGTATGCGAATCGAGGACTTTGATCGGCATGGCTTTTATTGTATACGGTTTACATCACGGGGACAATGACGAAATGTGAAAGCTGAATCGCTGGGACGGCGGTTATTGCGTTTTACGCGGGATATCGTGACTGAAGTCAACGGGTATAAGGGCCCGGTACCGTTTATCTGAGGACTGTAGAAATCCGGCGAAAAACTATAGATAATAGTACAGCATGTGCGATATACTGAATATCCAGTATCATAAAAAACCGGAGGAAGATAAATGCAGAAGGAACAGTTCAACAAACTTTCACCTGACGAGAAGCGTACCGTCCGGTTTGACGCATGGTTGGCCGCCGAAAACATAGAATTTGTGGACCGGCAGGCGGAAGTGCGCTACAGGCAGAGGGTCCAGCGGTTTATCGATGTCATCGAGCTTCGCAAGCCGGATAAAGTTCCGGTAAGCCTGTCGACAGGATTTTTCCCGGCTTACTATGCGGGCATTACAGCTGAAGAAGCCATGTACGACTATAATAAGCTCTCGGATGCATGGCAGAAATATACGTTCGACTTCGAACCGGATGCCGGCCCCGGGACGCTGGGTACCGGAAGTGGAAAGGCGCTGGAACTGCTCGACTACCGGCTTTTCAGGTGGCCCGGGCACGGGGTCCCTTCTCATGCCCCGTATCAGTGTGTGGAAGCAGAGTACATGAAGGCGGAAGAATATGATGAACTGATCGGCGATCCTTCCGGGTTCATATTGAAAAAGTACATGGGCAGGATATGCGGCAAGCTGGAAGCTTTCAGAAAGCTCCCGTCACTTTTCAGTTCTCTGGAATTCCCGACTTTCCTCGGGGGACTGCGCACTTTTGGTGATCCGGATGTGCAGGAAGCTCTCGAAGCACTGCTGGAAGCCGGAAAAGAGGCGGCTCGATGGAGCGCTGCGGCGCAGACAGCGAGTAAAAATATAAATGCACATGGTTTTCCTTTTTTCGGCGGTGGTTTTACAAAAGCCCCCTTCGATGCTATCGGAGACACATTACGCGGCACCGTGGGGCTTATGAACGATATGTATCGGAGGCCTGAGAAGATCCTTGAAGCGGTGGAACGGCTCACACCGATTTTCATTGATATGGGAAAGAAGGCGCAGTTGGGTGGTTGTCCGGTCATCACTATACCGCTTCACAAGGGCGCCGATGGTTTTATGTCAGATGAACAGTTCAGGAAGTTCTACTGGCCTACGTTGAAAACGATGATTCTCGCACTGGTGGAAGAAGGACTGGTGCCCTGCTTGTTCGCCGAGGGTGGCTATAACTCACGCCTTGAAGCGCTTAAAGAGCTACCGAAGGGTAAAACCGTATGGCACTTCGACCAGACGGATATCGTAAGGGCTAAGGAAGAGTTGGGAGACCGGATCTGTATTATGGGAAACGTTCCTTCCTCCCTGCTGGTGAGTGTCTCCAGGGAAGTTGTACTGAATCATTGTAAAGAACTCATACAAGTGGTAGGAAAAGACGGCGGATTTATTCTTTCTACCGGTGCCGTTGTCGATTCCGTTATACCGGAGAACCTGAAAGCGCTGATTGAAGCCGCCGAGATGTACGGGAAATAATGATTTCACGGTCCGTTAACGGACGATGGGGATTCGTGGTTCCTGAAGTCCATAAATGAAATAGTCCTGCCGGGTTCTATGACGACGAACTCCTCGTCCCAGTGCCCGGAGAAAAATTTCTTAATCATGGAATCGGAGCCTTCTATTTCCTCAAAGTTCAGGCCGAACTGCTCCGCCATTTTAATCGAACGCTCCCGATAGACCTGCATCTCATAGTTATGCGTGTTGATCAGAGCAAGGCGCGTGTAATGTTTGAGCATTTTACTGATGATGTACCGCGCTTTTTCTTCACCGTACTGGTTGACGAGGACGTCGAACTCGTTCATAGGCGAATAGCCCGCTTCCATCCAGCCCTTGGTCAGATAATATGTACCCGGCACTTGCCGGTATTGCTCCTGATAGGTATGAGTCGAACCGAGGAATATGGCAATACAGTCATCCACTCGCGGGATAACGAGTGTGCACCTGTCCGACTTCAGTCCGACAACCGCCTGGGAGCAGAGGCCGTAGCCCAGAAGCACGGTTTTAATATGGGGTAGCGTGGCGTTAAGTTCATTCTGAAGCGCGACAGTCAATGCCTCGGTATTATTATGAAGACCGAAATCCAGTACCGTATGGCTTATCTGTGGCGGCATATACGGCAGCATTTCCTCTATAACGGTTGCACAGGCAATCACCCTGGATGTCAGCGGATCGAGCCGGCCCGGTTTTTTGTTCGTATTTTTAGAAGCAGGATGCGTGATAACAGGGTCCGGCTGGAAGCCTGTAGGGTACAGTGAGTCTGTCATATCTGTTCTTTGCTCCTGCAACGTAAATCTCTTGCCGGTAATGATGCGGAAACGGAGTGGACCGGGGGGAAAGAAAAGTCGTTCCTGGTGTCTATTTTGAAAGCAGACGCAGGCACAACTCCAGGCCCTTGTTCGCATCATTTACCCAGTAATCGGCTCCGGTATACTGGTAGACCTCAACACCGAGCTGGCTGCCGCCGATTATAATGGGAATTTTGTAGCCTTCTTTACGGAACAGACGTACTGTCTCTTTCATAGAGTCGGCAGCTTTTACGAGCAGGCCGGAGAGCCCCAGGATATCGGGGTGTATTTCATTTGCCTTGCGTAGAAATTCCTCCGGAGGAACGTCGACGCCGAGGTCATGTACTTCGATCTTATAGCATGTCAGTAAGAGTTTCACAATGTTTTTGCCCAGGTCGTGAATGTCGCCTTCCACGGTGCCCAGCAACATCGTGCCGGAGCTGGTCCCCGAAATGGTATTCACCATTACGGGCTTGATAAGCTCCATGACTTCATAAAATATTTCTCCTCCCATAATAAGGCCGGAAAGGAAATATTTTTGCTCGGCATAACGTTTTCCCACCTGGTGCAGGCCTTCCTGGCAATGCAGGATGAGTGTGAGCGGGTCGCTTTTTTCCTCAAGCAGCTTTCTGGTAATGCTCAACGCAAGCCCTTCGTTCAGGTCGGCGATAGCTGAAATAAGTTGAGAATGTTTTTTTGTTCTTCTCATTATTTACGTACCTCGTCACTGGCTCCGACAACCGTTGTGAACCGTAGTTTGTCCGAGGGACAGATAAACCATCCCCAGCTTACCGGCCGGTCTTCAAAATCGTAAAACAGGTGTTCAAGATTGAAGGCGGCAGTTGCAACCCGCGTGTTCAGCAGTTGAGCCTCTTCATTTTTTAAAACAGTAGCTTCTATGGAAAGTACGCCGTACTTGATAAATGAGTTGCCTTTTCCTTCAAATACCCCTTTCAGCGATGTTACATCCATCTCGGACTCGACTATGGGACGTGTGGGGTCGTAATAAAGGTATTCCCTGTGATACATGATAGGCCTGTCCTGCCACGATATAAGCCGGCGTATATAGAGGATGCGCTGTCCCTTTTTCATGAACATTTTAAGCGCTACTTTTTCATTGCTCTGCTTGATGGAAGCTTCCAGGATTTTGATCCTGGTCCCCGCTTCGTTGGTAAAGAGCTTCTGTAGTTGACCGAGGTTGAACGTCGCTTCCCAGAACTGCATGGGTTTAACGAAGGTGCCTCTCCCCTGTTCCGCGATGATCACTCCCTGCTCGACCAGAATATTGATCGCCCTGCGTATCGTCATGTGGCTTACGCCGTGATACGCACAGAGCTGTGATTCGGAGGGCAGCCTGTCTCCGGGACGCAAAACACCCTCTTCGATCTGCTCCTGCAGAATACGCACAAGCTGAGCATAGCTTGGCTCAAAAGAGTTACGATCTACTTTTCGCATATATCCGATTACTACCTTATCACCGGAAGCATTGCGTGAATACCGGGATAATCCATATCTGAATTATAAGCAGGACAGATGCAGCACGCAGATTGTAAATAAACGTATCCCGGTCCCCTTTATTAAGCCAGATATGCGATACAATGTCAATATTGTGACACATGACAATTTGAAAATGCACCAGTATTGTTATGCCTATATAATACTCTATCCTGTATTTGATTTAAAGTCTGCCGCTCTTGAGAAAATTATCATCATATATATACAAACTCAGGCTATATTTTACCTTTGGTTCAGACGTTTCAGGCCGGTAATGACGGTACCGGCGGGTGGAGTACTGCCATAACATTTTATATTGAAAAATCGTATATGTTGACATGGGCTGTTTAATAGTATTAAATATGTAGATTAACCTAATAACAGTTAACTCTTCGAGCTGTATGGCCTAAAGCTGTCGCGCCATGGCGTACAGTCGATGACTGCGATGTCAGAGGGTACAGATGAAAACATCTGTGCCTCCCGTGATCGGAAAGGAGAGCAACAATAACCGCATTATTGTTCTATCGGGGCTCCTGTTGAAATTGGCCCCCCTTTTTTTCTCATCAGGTAAATTCACTACAACGATGTTCTGTACTGCCGCTATGCAGTTTATAACGGTATCTATTAAAAAATTTTGGAGGAAACTATATGTCAAAACAATATCAGATGTACATAGACGGAAAATGGGTCGATGCGGAATCGGGGAAGACCTATTCAGTGGTCAATCCGGCTACTGAAGAGGAGATTGCCCGTGTCCCCCTGGGTGACAGGGTGGATGTCGATAAGGCAGTTGAAGCTGCCCGTAAAGCTTTTCCCATCTGGTCTACAAAGCCTCAGGAAGAACGATCAGCGATCTTACATGCTATTGCGGATTCGGTTGAAAAGCGTCTGCCTGAATTTATAGAGATCGACATTCTTGACCATGGCTCGACACAAATGATCGCCGGTGCTTTTGCCAGTGCGATACCGCATAAATTTAGATTTGCTGCTGATAATTGTATGAATTTACTGGGAGTGGGTGAGGTCAGACCGACTGCGCCGGGTACGTTACCTTATATTAAACGTGAACCGATAGGCGTATGTGCCGGAATTGAGCCGTGGAATGTACCGCTTATGATTTGCGAAAAAATGTCAGCGGCTATGGCAACCGGAAATACCAGTGTAATAAAACCTGCCAGTGTTAACTCGCTTGCAGCTCTTAAGATTGTCGAGATAATGGATGAACTTGGTTTGCCGCCGGGTGTTATGAATATAATCACCGGTCCCGGAGGTTCGGTAGGTGAAGCACTCGCTTCTCATCCCGGTGTAAATATGGTAGGTTTTACCGGGAGCTGTGAGACGGGAAAAGCGATAATGGCTGCTGCCAGCAAAACAGCAAAACGTCTTTTCCTGGAGCTCGGGGGTAAAAATCCTTTTATAGTGCTGGAAGATGCTGATGTAGACGCCTCTGTAGCAAAAGGTACGTTTGCTCTATACTTCAATACAGGTATGATCTGTGGTTCGCCCGGAAGATTTTATGTACATGAGAAGCTTTATGATGAATTTGTCGATAAATTCGTTGAAGTTTCTAAAAAAGTCGTTGTGGGTGACCCCGGAGATGTGAAGACTCAAATGGGCCCGGTGGTCAGCGCCGAGCACAGGGACAGGGTTGAAGGCTATATCAAGATCGGTATGGAGGAGGGAGCCAGGCTGGTCCTGGGCGGCAAGAGGCCCACGGAACCGCCTCTGAATAAAGGCTATTTTATTATGCCGACCGTTTTTGCCGATGTGACACAGAATATGAGAATAGCCAGGGAAGAGATCTTCGGACCGGTGGCATGTATTATTAAATTTACTGACAAAGATGACATTGTGGGCATGGCAAACGATACAGAGTTCGGATTAGCGGCATCCGTATGGACAAAAAACGCGGCCAGAGGAATACGGCTTGCCAATGAAATACGCGCCGGTACTGTCTGGATAAATAATCATATGGCTTTGGAAGGGAGCCTGCCATTGCCGTGGGGCGGATATAAAGAGAGCGGCTTTGGCAAGGCAGCCGGGCTTATGGGCCTTATGGAATACACGCAGACCAAAGTAATATCCCTTGATTTGAACGAATAACGAACATATAATGCCCTGCAGCAGGGCTGGCGAAACCGCCCGCAGGAACATCGATCAAGGGAAATACACGGCTCTGCCTGCAAAACTATTCACGGGATTTTATCTCCCGTATACTTATACAGGAAAATATTATTAAAGAGGGAAGATAAATGTACCGTGAAGTCCGGGGTGTCACCGCCTTTATAGAATCTGACGGTAAAATACTGCTCCTGTTGCGCAGCGACCGGGTGAGCACGTATGCCGGGAAGTGGGGCGGCGTCAGCGGCTCGATAGACAACGGCAGGACTGCCGATGAACAGGCACTGATAGAGATCGAAGAAGAGACAGGGCTGTCCCGTGACGATATTATGCTGGTCAAAAAAGGCGAACCGCTCGTCTTCGACGATAAAAGTATACAGGTCACAAAGATAGTCTATCCCTATCTGTTCCATGTCCGCGACCGGAACAAGATAAGGCTGGACTGGGAGCATAGGCAGCTTCAATGGATAGACCCTGCGGATATCGGCACATATGATGCCATGCCCATGCTCGGAGAAACGCTGTTGCGGGTGCTTCTCGGGCCGGAAAAAGAAGGATAACAGGGGCCCGTTGTCAAAAAAACTCATCGACCGGTACCGTAATTATTTAAATCACCGGTCGATGTGTTAAAGTGCCGGGGGTTTTTACAAAGAAATATTTCTCATGTTCAGGTAATGCTTTTTATACACCGTCGTTGCTGCGGACGCGTCCCCAGATTGATATCGCTTTGGACAAATTATCGAGATTTA
Organism: uncultured Dehalococcoidales bacterium; assembly: GCA_964485235.1. Lineage (GTDB taxonomy): Bacteria > Chloroflexota > Dehalococcoidia > GIF9 > UBA5629 > CAZAIO01. Next base: position 3,187 of record CAZAIO010000078.1, on the reverse strand, counting down.
TTATTTCATTGGGACCTTCATTCACGCAGATTTTCATACAGTTATTCAATACTATCGCACCGGTACCTTCGATACCGGACCGAACTGCTGCGATTTGCGTTATTATACTGACGCAATCCCGGTCCTCCTCCAGCATTTTCATGATGCCACGTACCTGCCCCTCGATTCTGCTGAGTCTTTTTAGTAAGACTATTTTTGGCTCCTCGGTTTTTTTAGTCATTAGTGGATTTTTCTCCTCATAAGTACTTGAAATTACCATACCCCGTACGGTATAATCATTTAAGTCCCGAAACCACCCGTCTGATTTTAAGTATATTTTAATAGTCACATGTTTGTAAACTGTGATGTTCAGCGATATACAAAAATTTTGGAGGAACATCTATGAATGCTGACGAGCTAAAAAATATTACTGTCGCAAAAGTAGTTGATGCCAGAGGGACTGCCTGCCCAGGCCCGCTACTTGAAGCAAAACGCGGTATGACAGCAGTCCCTGTGGGTGGAATAATGGAAGTGTTATCTTCAGATGAAGGGACCAATCAAGACCTCCCTCTCTGGTCCAAAAAGGTAGGACACGAATTTCTGGGTTTTATAGAAGATTCCGGGTACTGGCGAATTTTTGTAAAACGAGGTAAATAGTGGACCAGGACCAGGATGCCTCGGCTAATAAACCGAAAATATTAGTTTTTTCTACGAACAATATCTCTGATCCGGGTATCGATCTTGCCGGTAGCAGCCATATGGACTACCCAACGAACGTGCTCGTATTGGGGGTACCTTGTTCCAGCGGCATCAACCCCGAATGGGTGTTACATGCGCTTCAAGCCGGTTTTAGCGGTGTGTTTATTGCTGCTGATGGCACTGACTGTGCCTATCTTCCGGACTGTACCGGCAGAACCGCTAAGGTAGTAAAGAAAGCGCAGGAACTCATCGAACAAAAGGGGTATGATCCCCGCAGGTTGAAAATGGCTGCTATCTGTTCCGTTTGTGCCGAATCTTTTGTTTCCCATATGGAAAATTTCAATAAAGTATTGAAAGAGATGGACGGCTGATATAAGGATATGACAGATAATCGACAAACTCAGACGAACTATGATGCCCTCGTTATCGGGGGTGGTATTGCTGGCATGGAGTCGGCTTTGACCCTGGGCGATATGGGTTTCCGGGTGTTACTGGTAGAAAAAGAGGCGAGTATAGGCGGAAAAATGGTCCTGCTGAGCAAGGTCTTTCCTACTCTGGACTGTGCCAGTTGCATCTCTACCCCTAAAATGGCAGCCACTGCCAATCACCCTAATGTAAAAGTCCTTACCTATTCCGAGATTGACGATATTTACAGAAATGAAAACGGCAGTTTTGCCGTAAATCTTCACAGAAAGCCGACTTTCGTCGATCCGATGAAATGCACCGGTTGTGCAAAATGTGAGGTAGTGTGCACCGTAGCTATACCCGATGAGTTTAATTCCGACCTGGTCGCACGCAGGGCGGTCCATATTGTGTTTCCGCAGGCGGTCCCCAAAAAGGCCGTATTGGACCGAAACGGAAGTTCTCCCTGTTCCTATACCTGCCCTTCGGGAGTGAAAGCACACGGGTATGTCTCTCTCGTTCGTGCGGGGAAATATGAAGAGGCTTTCAAGCTTCATCTGGAAGATGCTCCCCTGCCCGGAAGTTTAAGCCGTGCCTGTTATGCACCATGTGAAGAAGAATGTACCAGGAATCAGCTTGAAGGTACGGTTTCAATCAGAGGGATCAAGCGTTTTATGGTGGACAACTATTATAAAGACCATCCTGAACCCGAATACACTGCGCCGGAAAATTCAACAGGGAAAAAAGTAGCGGTTGTAGGTTCGGGACCGGCAGGGCTTGCAGCCGCCTATTTCCTGGCGCGTACGGGCCATTCGGTGACCATATTTGAAGCCCAATCAAAACCGGGCGGCATAGTACGCTGGGGTATTCCATCATACAGGCTGCCGAAGGATATACTTGACCGCGATATTAAAAACATTACCGCCCTGGGCGTAAAAATTGTAACGGATACGAAGGTCAATTCTATCGAATCGCTTAAAAAGCAGGGATTCGACGCCATCTTCATGGCAGCAGGTCTTACGGGAGGCCGGAAACTATCTATTCCCGGCGAGGAACTAACCGGTGTGTATGAATGTATGGAGTTCTTGAAAAGTTACCAGACGGAAGCTCCTATAGATGTAAAAGATAAGGTGGTAGCGATTGTCGGTGGCGGCAATTCCGCAATAGACCCGGCGAGAGTCGCTATACGGGCAGGCGCAAAGAAGGTGTTTTTCCTGTACCGGCGCGGTCGCGAAGAAATGCCGGCGCATGACTGGGAAGTCGAAGCTGCTCTAAGAGAAGGAATAGAATTCCAGTTTTTAAAGACACCGGTCAAATTTGTCGGAAAAGACGGAAAACTCGAAGGAATGGAATGTATCAGTATGAGACTAGGGGAGCCGGATGAGAGCGGGAGAAAGCGACCGATACCCATTCAGGGTTCGGAAGAGACCATACCAGTCGATGTAGTCATTTGTGCGATCGGGCTTCTACCGAACACAAGCGTATTTTCACAGGAACTCGATTTAAACGCGAACGGGACCATAAAGGTAAATAATGAAACGATGGAGACTTCTATACCAAATGTATTTGCCGGCGGTGATGCAGTCAGCGGTCCGTCCATGATAGTACAGGCGATGGGGCTGGGTAAACGCGCAGCCTTTTATATAGACTGTTATCTCAAAGGAGAGCCCCTAAATAATGTAAAATTCGATGAGAGATTGCCCATCGTAGACCGTTACGCGATAGTAGCTCCGGTGAAAGACCGGATATCTCCCCGTCCGCAAATCGTAATGGAAAGTAGACCGGTTGAAATATGCCGGCAGTCTTTTGAAGAGGTTGAAGTGACCATGTCGGAAGAGGAAGCGAGATATAGTGCCGGCCGCTGTCTTGATTGCGGCGGGTGTTCCCAGTGCCAGCAATGTAAGATAACATGCCCCGCCGATGCGATCACCTTCAATATGCAAACTGAAGCGCAGGAGCTGAATACCGGCTCTGTAGTTATAGCGACCGGCTTCGAGGTATTCGATGCCCGTAACAAACCAGCACTCGGTTACGGACGTTATCCCAATGTTATCGATGCCATGCAGATGGACCGCATCCTGTCTCCCACAAGACCGTACAATGCTGT
>CAZAIO010000077.1:0-12806 GCA_964485235.1 uncultured Dehalococcoidales bacterium | reverse complement strand
CAGTCGGTAAACCGGGCAATGAGCAAATTTCATAGTACTGCCGGGATATTTAAAAAAACCAGGCTGTACTTTTTATATGAATTTAAATTCACCGTCATTTACTAAAATTCAATATATCCATAATAACCCAGTATTCCCACTACAATCATTGCGATTCCTATAATCAGTATAAAAGGTAGAAACAATGCTACAATGCCCCAGATTAGCCAAATACGTTGTGTTCGATGAAAATGCTCTATACTATCCCATTTCTTTGCCCGCCACGCCCACTCATTGCCCTTTATTCCTAAAACAATCGCCACGGCAAGTCCTGCAACTGGAATTGGTATTAAGGCAAGTAATGCAAGCCATACTTCATTACCTATACCCCAAATCCACGTGAGTAGAAATGCACCCCAGTTCCACCCTTTCAGTTCATGAGGTACTACGGCAGATTGCCCTTGTCCTGACGTATTTGACGCCAGGCTATCGTTGTTATTAATGCCCGAAATTTCTTGCATAATTTATATAGTATTATACTACACGGCATTTGAGAATTTTGTATCTTTACTTGGAGATATCATTATTTACCTGTATTTCAGCTATAAATTATAATTTGCTCATTATGATTTATATAGTCGAGCGAAACAGTCAACCTGGAATAAAGAGCAAAACGATAACCAGGGGTAAAATGATAAGAACCATGAACTGCCTCGTAATCTTCATACCGCCTCCCTGCAAGTATAAATGCAGGTCGCTTGCTTATGACAATACTTTATACTCACTATTTTTTAACCTGATTCAATTTTTCCCGTGTTTAATTTGAGAAATTGTGGCTGAAAGAGCGCCTGGAAAAAGCAAAAAGCAAAGAGATCTCCGAGCGTAGCAAATGAATAAAGCGGCAACTATGATTCCTTTCTGAAATATTAGTAACTTGAAAAATATAACCGTTCCATTGATAATAAGTAACCTCTTGAATTATGAAGAGACATAATGGCACGATAAGGAGAGGAATCTTTATGTACGAAACAAACAAATGGATCGGGGAAACCGATGTTGTTGTCGTTGGTTACGGTGGTGCAGGGGCAGTCGCTGCAATAGCCGCGCATGATGCAGGCGCGAAGGTGATCATTCTGGAAAAACAGCCTGAAGACACGGACACCGAGGCAAAACACACGCCGAACACGCGCATGTGCGGCGGAGCTTTTTGCGGTACGACCGATAAAGAAAAAGCTATACTCTATCTACAGGGAATGGCGACCATTGCCAACGAGACCGTGGATGCAGAGAGAAAAGAGCTGATCGAAATCTTTGCACAATACATGGTTGATAACGGTAGCTGGTTGAGGAGCATTGGGTTCAAGAGCGGCGATCCTGACCAGTTTCTCCCTATTATCAAGGGGGCGTTGATCGATAATCCGCAGTTTTCTCCGGACGGTGCATTGTGTATATCGGATTTTCCGGAAATACCGGGCGCTGATTCCTCCTGTGTTTATATACCCGGACCGCTGGACGGTTACACTCACGGAGCAGCTTTACTTAAATCACTTTCAGTAGCAATTGAAAAGAGGGGTATTGAGGTTTTATGGGAATCGCCGGGAGAGCACCTTGTTATGGAAGAGGGACAGGTAAGAGGTGTTACGGGACATTGCGAAGGAAAGCCTTTTGCTATCAGGGCGAGGAAAGGGGTGGTGCTGACCAGCGGCGGTTTTGAGTTCAATGAATGGATGAAGGAAAACTATCTGAGGGTCAGCCCTGCCTATTTTATCGGCAATCCTGCAAATACCGGTGACGGTATCAACATGGCGATCGAGGCGGGGGCGGCTCTGTGGCATATGAACTGTGCTTCCTGGCGTGCGGTAATGAAATTCCCCGACTTTCCCATAGCTTTTGCCACGGCGCATCACGAAATGGCAAGCATTTTTGTCGATAAGACCGGCAACAGGTTTGCCAATGAGCGATATAGAATGCATGCTTTCGGTTACCAGTTGACCAATTACGATGATGACCTCTATTTTCCGAGAGTACCCTGCTACTGGATATTCGATGAAAACAGGAGAAAAGACGGTCCGCTGGCGAGCTCGCACGGTGCTTGCGCCAAACTGAAAGGAGTTCCGGGTTCAAGCTACTATACGTGGAGCCCGGACAATACCGTCGAGATCAATAAAGGCTGGATAATGAAAGCCGATACGCTCGATGAACTGGTAAGTAAAATACGGGATGACGTCGAAAATAACGGCAAGATGTCCCTCTCAGCCCTGGAAAATAGCGTGAAGAGGTACAACCGGTTTTGCCGGGAAGGCAAAGATACGGATTTTCATCGTCCGGCATGGTCGCTCACACCTATAGAAAATCCTCCGTACTATGCAGTGAAGCTCTGGCCCGGTGGGCCGAATACACAGGGCGGGCCCAGACGAAACAGGCATGCTCAGGTTATACGGCCCGACGATACACCGGTTCCCCGCCTGTATGCTGCCGGGGAATTGGGCTCTGTCTGGGGAATGCTCTACCAGGGCGGCGGCAATATAGCAGAATGTATCGCCTTCGGACGCATTGCCGGTGCTAACGCTGCTGCGGAAAAAACATGGTAGGGCAGCGATCGATGTAAAAATTGCCGGGCGAGCGTTGGCTGTGTTAAAGCTGAAGGACCATTATTAAGTGGTCTTGCTTTGCAGTCCATCCTTGCCATCTTTTCAGATTATTAATTGCGGGATTTCAGGCATTAATAAAGGTGCGACGTTGCACCTTGTCAGAGCACTATGTTTAAAAAATACCGGTGCGATAGCTTGATGAATTCCCGGATCAGGAGACAATAAGCTCACATTAGTTGTTAATAAATAACATGAAAATAAATTCTGAAAATTGTATAATTTGATTCGCACACTGTAGAAAGATATCACCTGGGATTTATCTTTATTGTATTTGCCGCAGCTAACATTTATATCGCACGGTCTATGTTCGGTTGAGCGATATATTTAATGCCTGTCGGCAGCGTATAGATAGAATAGTATAAATTCGACTTTACCTGAAAATATGTCTCCAAAAAAAATACGGATATTTTACGGTTGGTTTGTTGTCGTAGCGGTGTTTTTTATCTGGGCGATAACTCACGGACTGGTTATTTCCGGTTTCACAGCCTATATAGAACCGCTCACCACTACTTTTGGCTGGGGTATCACCGAGGTCACTTTTGCGGCGTCAATACGCAGTTTGATATACGTGATATTTATGCCGGTCGCCGGGCTTATTGTCGACCGTTATGACGCGAGAAAGATTGTCTTTATTGGTATTGTCCTCACCGCTATCGGTATTATTTTACTGAGCTGGATTAATACTATCGGTCAGTTTTATTTATGTTACGTTATAATCGGGATAGGCAGCAGCGCATCTACTGCTACCATACCGCTGACACTGGTGGGGAGGTGGTTCCGGAAAAAGTTATCTTTTGCTACAGCCATCTTGATGTCGGGGACAGGTATCGGAGGGCTCCTGGTACCTCTGGCAACACGGATTATCGATCAATTGGGATGGCACACATCCATGTGGATGATAGGTATCGGCTTATTTGTTTTTCTCTCTCCTTTCACTTTATTGATCCGACAGAATCCGCAACAGTACGGCTATACCCCCGATGGTATCGTCACCGATGAGCAGGTCTCCGGCAAAGAAAAATCTCAATCACAGGAAAATGATGACGATAACGGAGTCAAGCAGTCTTTAAAAAGCAGAGTATTCTGGCATATATCCCTGGCTTTTATGTTTCATGCAATGGCGGTGCATTCTCTAACTACCAATATAATGCCTTATTTTTCTACTATCGGAAGCAGCAGGACGGTATCGAGCTTTGTGGTGAGTGCGCTGGCAATACTGAGTATTGTCGGCCGTCTTAGCTTCGGATGGTTAGGGGATAAATTCAATAAAAAATGGGTTGCAGCTTCCGGAACTTCCCTGGTCGCTCTGAGCCTTTTGCTTTTCACTTACCTCACTCCAGCATCCACATGGATACTTATACCGGCTGTTGTCCTGTTTGGTATAGGGTGGGGAGGCAGTATTACCCTGCATTCGGTAATCCTGAAGGAATGCTTCGGTGTGAGCAATCTGGGTGGGATTATCGGTTTTTCCATAAGTATATCGGCTCTCGGGATGATGGCAGGCCCTCCGATGACAAGCTGGATATTCGAAAGTTTCGGCGATTACAGGATAGCCTGGTTCATAGTTATCGGTGTTGCTATTCTCGGCGTAATAAGCCAGATCACCAATCCTGCTATGCGCGTTAAACGATAAATGATTTAGTTTATGCGCAAATAAATGCTGCAGCTCTTTCGTGCATAATTTCTTTCAGTATAACTTTAGGACGGCAGACGGCCACGATGTTTCATTGTCTCTTCTTTTAATATTCAGGTATAACTGAATACCATTGAAAAAGTATTTTGCCCGCCGGTTTTTCGGGATTATAATAGCTTATACCCTGTATTTTATAAATGAACATGAGGATAGTGACTATGAGGATACTGCTTACGGCTGTCTCTGTCGTAATGCTGGCCGGCGTCATGGTTTTAACTTTAACCGGATGCGGGAAAGCCGCCCCTCAGGTACAGTCGGACCAGTTGTGTACTTCTGATAACGCCTGTGCAGTAGAACCGCAGCCGGAAACACAACCGCAGCAGGAGTCGCAATCGCCAACGACACCGGCACAACAATCTTCTCCTTCAGCACTTGTGCCGCGTATCACTGCCGAAGAGCTGAATCAAAAAATTCAGCAAAATGCCGATATGCTTATTATCGACGACAGGAGAGGGGTCGAAACGTCTTACGCAGAGGGCCATATCAAAGGCGCAATCTCTGTGCCCTTCGATCAGATATTGTCGAGAGAATGGACTCCGCCGGAGAACAAAGACCTCGAGATTATAATCTACTGCTCGTGACCTGCCGAGCAGACCAGTGCCCGTGCGGCACTCGAACTGATAGATCAGGGTTATACCGATGTGAAGGTATTAAAGGGTGGATGGAATGGATGGACTGAAGCGGGTTATCCGGTCGAAACGGGACAATAAAATCCTGCAGGTAACGGACCTGCAAGATACCTCATGTAGAACACTACCTGATTTCTGAATTTCCCGTCATTATGCAATTTCGGACCTTATGCTCATCAGAGTCCGGTTAAGAGAATCTTTTTGACCGGACTCTTCAGGATATCGTCAGGTTGCCAGACGGGACAACAGTGTAACCGCGACAGCATAAAAACATCCGGCGAGCAACAGCCCTGCCAGAACAGTACCGGATAAAAGTGTACGGAGCTTCCTGTCACGGCCGAGAAGAGAGAAGAACTCCCCTATACCGCGTAACTGCGGCAGCGCCCCGGCGTCCGTAACTTTTCCGTTCCCGTGATTGGGGAAAATACCTGCCCACGAATGTTTTAACACCGCGCTGTGGTTTCCGTTTGTCGTGCTATTTTTAGTAGTACTCATTGACTACCTCCCTTTCTATTTTCCGTATGTCATTCCGGTCTTTCCGGGCCGGATCGAAAAATGGGCTTTTAATACCCTGTTAAAGAGCATTGCTTCATAGCCCGCATCCTGCACAAGCTTGCTCACCAATAGTCTGACCGAATCGTAAGCATTCAAAACGGGTTGAATATGCCCGATCCATTTCGGATATGTGAGCATGGTTATCGAAAACAGCAGAAGCAACGCTCCGGCGATTGTTGTCATAATCCCCACTATCATTGTGATTAACTTTGTCTTCTGTCGTCATTTACTATATTGTGATGATTAATACATGAATAATTATACATGATTAATAATACACAGTCAAATTCAAAACACTTATTCCTGAAAGTACGCAAGGACGACGAACATCTTTTTCAAAATCCTTTTCATATTCAATTAAAGTCGACCACATAACATATTTATTATATTGCTGATTCAGGCGGATTTATGTGACCGGAGTATCTAATTTCATATAATGATCAAAGGATTTCGCCGGACGGCACAGGCACGACAATGCGGACGCGGACAGCGGAAAGTAAATGTTGTAAGCGGTACGGATAGAAAGCGGGACAGATAAAACGGGACGGGACTGAAAACGGCTATTTGAACTCGTTTTTGGAGAGGGCGATGAAAATGATCGCCAGTATCCCGAGAATACCGGAAGGCAGGAATGCGGCGATTGCTCCGGCCAGTGCCATCCCCCATAACCGCCTGCGGAGCGTGTAGATACCGCCTATAAGGGCCACGACGCCGAGGATAATGAGCGGGATCATAATACCGGTCAATATTGCCAATTCATATGTGCCGATTGAAAAATGCGGCATTGCCCTTACGAATGCGAGGCCGCAGATAATAGCGATTGCGCCCAGTATTTTTAAAGCCGCGGAAACGATTGTGCAAATGCCTGCAACGAGGGGCATCCATGTTTTTTCATCGGTCATAACGGTTCCTCTCCGTTATTATATACAAAACGATGGTAACAGGGTAGAAAGGCAATGTCAACAACCCGCGGCCGGATATAAATAGTTGAATTTCAGCAGTTCATCGGGTTACCGGTATGTACTTCGATACAGGCCTCGCCGGTCTGCGTTGCCGGTGAAAGGTCTTTCATGCGGACATACTGCCGGAGGACTGCCAGCACAGACTCACTGTCCTCGCATTGAAAAAGCTGTGAAGCAAACTCATATGCATCGCGGGACTTTCCGCACTTGTGCAACAGCGCGCCGACCTGCCCTGCAACGGCGAAAGGTCTTCCCGGTTCCGTCACAAGTTCCGACCCCGGGTCCACCAGAGCGAGCACACGTCCTTTTCCGGGACCTATTCCGGTACCGTAAAGCTTGAAATGCTCCTCGCACATATATGCCCATATTCCCATACCTGTCTTCCCGTCGTAGAACGCGACTTTTCTGCAAAAATCACACCTGGGGAGAATCGTAAAAGCTGTATTGTCCTGCAATGGAGACGACCTTTCTCTTTCACCGGGTATCACGTAATCATATCGCGGGATTTCCTGTTATACAGCATGGTGCCGCCGTATATCCTGTCCGCTTTATGACTTTTCCCGCCGTTTTCAGGGTTTTGCCGCCTGAGAGATATGCCATACGACGGTTATGTTTGATTGTCCCGGTATCCGGTATTTTTTGTCCGGGTATGGTTATCCGTCTATATTGTATGTCCTGCATGAGTACTATTTTATAGTACTTTCGTCAGTTAGCGACCGGTACTTTTGTACCGGGTCCGCTGTCGATTCACGATGGAATACGATGCCCGTGCATTGTATCAGGCAGCTCATTTCCCGCCTTTTTTCGTATTACTAAAGTGCTAACAAATTTAGTACGTATAGGTGATTGACCGGGCCGCATACGAAATTTACACTGAAGCGCATAGCAGAACGCCCCGGATAAGGAATGGGAAATATATTATGAGGTAATGAAACTATGTCTGAATTGGTTACCATAAAGACCGGGCAACAGGAAGGCACAATATACAGCAAGAGAATGGACTGCTGTCCGTTCGGCACGCCGCCTCTCGGCATGTACGCTGATATAATCGGGGATGAAAGGATCGATAAACTCCTGCAAATAGCCGGACAGTTGCACGGCTGTAAACTGCTTGAGATTAACGCCACCGCTCAAGGTGGAGGCGTCGCCGAGATGCTCTATAGCTCAATACCTTTTTTAAATATGATCGGCGTTGAAACGGAATGGCGGATCATACAGGGAAACCGTGAGTATTTCGAATGTACCAAGAGATTACATAATCTTCTCCAGGGAATGAGCGGTGAGTTCACTCCTGCGATGGAGCAGGTATATTTCAGGACGCTGGAAGACGGTTTTCGGGACAGTCTTACGGACTACAGCCCCGATATCGTCATGATACACGATCCTCAACCGCTCGGCATGGCACGGTATTTCAAAAAGCCGGGCCAGACATGGCTGTGGCGATGCCATATCGACATCGAGGAGGCGGCGCTCGACGGCAATCTCACCCTGTGGGACTTCGTGACGAAGTGGGTAGGACAGTACGATGCCGCAATATTCTCGGCAGCCCATTATGTGGTGTGGCACTGGCCCTTTCCCAAATTCATCATACCGCCCTTTATAGACCCGCTATCGGAGAAGAACAGGGACCTCGCCGAGCATGAAATACAGGATGTGCTCGACAAGTACCAGATCGACACTAAAATTCCGATAATAGCTCAGATAGGCAGGTTCGACCCGTGGAAGGGGCTGGACAGGACCATAGCGACATACCGCCTGGTGAAACGGGAGACCAATTGCCAGCTTGTCCTTGCGGGAGGGTTTGCGTCGGACGACCCGGAAGCCGAGAGAATACTCTCCAGGTTATACGAGGATACAAAAGATGACGAGGATATTCATATACTCAATCTGCCCCTCGGCGACCGTCTGAACAACTGGCGGGAGGTCAACGCGCTCCAGCGCGCTGCGGACGTGATCATGCAGCCGTCTACAAAGGAAGGGTTCGGGCTTGTGATCACCGAAGCGCTGTGGAAAGGAAAGCCGGTGATCGGCGCAAACGTCGGCGCCATAGCCTACCAGATACGTGACGGGTATAACGGCTACTTCTTCACCACTCCGGAAGAAACGGCAAAGCTGATATTGTATTTACTGGAAGACCCGCAGGTTGCCGGAATTATCGGTGAACGGGGAAGGAGCTATGTGAAAGAGCATTTTCTGCTTCCCGACAGGATTGCCGATTATCTCATGGGGATCGGTATGTCGATGCAAAGGGAGGGTTCTAACAGAGTTCCGCCTGAAAGCATAATCAGCTTTCATCCCTGGTCCAAACTGGGAAAATGGAACCGGAACACGGTATAGCGGTGATAACGGCATAATGCCGAAGGTCGGACTCGAACCGACACGAGGGTCGCCCCTCAACAGTTTTTGAGACTGCCGCGTCTACCATTCCGCCACTCCGGCGTAAAATGATGGTGCCAAGGCCCAGAATCGAACTGGGGACACGCGGATTTTCAGTCCGCTGCTCTACCGACTGAGCTACCTTGGCACGCGTGTAATTGTAATTATTATCGAAGCTTCGTGTCAAGCTGAGTAGCCGGTCAGGAATGTCCGCCCGGCCTGGTCAACGGGATTCCGGCTGCACAGAGGGGACAATTTTCCGGCTTATATGCCGCTGCTGCAGCTTTGAGACAGCTGAACAGGGGATAGCCGAAATCGATGCCTTTCTCATTCCGGTCCACCAGTACGGCGATGCCGGCGATGTTTCCCTTCCCTTCATTGACCGCATCGATCACTTCACGTACGGAGCCTCCGGTGGTCATAACGTCGTCGACGATGAGCACCCGCTCTCCTTCGGCTATAGCGAGGCTGCGGCGGAATACCCTTTTATTGCCTTCCTTCTCGGCGAAAATACCCCGTATGCCGAGCTGGCGGGCAACTTCGAACGCGATGATGATCCCGCCCGTCGTAGGCCCTGCGACCACCTGTATGTCCTTATCCTTATAATGACCGGCGATCAATGTGCACAGCTTCGCTGTGTAATTCGGGTACTGCAAAATGCGGAACTTCTCCCAGTACACCGGTGAATGAAGCCCGGAAGTAAGCAGGAAATGTCCTTCCTGCATAGCCCCGGCATCTTTAAATATCTGCATTATTTCGTCAGCCATCGTAATCTCCGGTCCGGCATAATTCATCTCTTACTGTTATTACCGGTAAGAACTCCCCAGTAACCCGATGCATTCCGGAGGCCAGCATGTGAAGCAGGCCTTCCCTTTAATATCCGTTTCCGGTAATAACCACCCTTCATGCGAGTCGTCGCTGTGATTGCGGTTGTCCCCGAGCACAAAGTAGTAGTCATCGGGCACTTCCAGCAACTGATATTCATAGGCCACAGGTTCTTTTATATACGGCTCCTCGAGGGCCGTCCCGTTCACATAAACAGTATGGTCATGGATCCGGATGGTATCTCCGGGTATCCCGATAATCCGTTTGATCAGGTCTGTAGTGTAATAATGCTGCGGTTTCATGACCACAACGTCACCGCGGCCCGGTTGTCCGGCGCAGTACGCGAACCTGTTGACCATAACATATACGCCCGGGCCGAGCGTCGGTTCCATCGATACGCTGTACACTTCACGGCTTTCGAAGACGACCGCGAATGCTGCGATACATAACGCACCGATAAGTGTGATAATTATAGAGAAGCGGTCATATTTCACTAATTGTTCGCATTAAAACTGTAGTGATGAATCATGCTCATATCTTCGGACGGCCAGTAGTCGATCCATGCCTTGCCCACGATATCCTCGCGGGGCAGCAGCCAGCCGGTATGCGAATCGGCGCTGTTATTGCGGTTATCGCCGAGAACGAAATACATGCCTTCGGGTAATGTCTCGGCGGCGTACTCGTATTCCGGAGGTTCCGCAATATACGGCTCTTCCAGCGGTTCACCGTTTATAAGCACCTTGCCTCCGGTTACCTCTATGGTCTCGCCGGGCATGCCGACGATCCTCTTGATAAGGTCCGAATTGCTGTCGCGGGGCGAATGGAAAATGATGATATCGCCGCGCTGCGGCTCCTTGAAGACGTAGCTGAGCTTGCTCACCATAATGTAATCGCCGTTTTTTATACTCGGTAACATACACATACCGTATACTTTAAAGCTTCCTATGGTTAGCTGGAGTACTACAAAAATGATCAGCGCAACCAGGATTGTCGTGATAATATCCCGTGCATACTTCATAATTTCATCGCCTGAAAAAAATATTGCTCCCTATTATATTCCATAAAACGTCATTATACCATTTATAATACCTTGAAACGTAAAGGTCAAACCGCCGTATTTGCCGGCGCAACAGGGCAGCGTACCATTGAAAAAGAGCAAATGAACATTATTTCAGAAAAAACAGTATAGTATTATATTGAGGAGGTTTCAAATGAAAAAAATATGGTTCGTAATAATTAGCTTACTCGCAGTCGTTGTTCTGACGGCGACAGGTTGTGCGGTACGCAGCGGAAGTGAGACGGCGACGGTGCCCTACTCAACAGTATCCGGTGACGCACAGTCGGGTGTTATATTCACCCAACAGCAGGTAGGTATCTGGGTGAACGGTGACGGCAAAGCGTCAGCGACTCCGGATATCGCGGTGATCAGCGCAGGTGTAGAAGTGCAGAAGCCTACCGTGGACGCAGCACAGAAAGATGCTGCGACAGCGATGGATGCCATAATGAAGGTGCTGAACGGCAATAATATCGATAAAAAAGATATACAGACCCAGCAGTATATGATCTATCCGGTATGGCAATGGAACGATCGCCTGCAAAAACAGGAACTGGTCGGGTACAGGGTGACCAACATGGTCACGGTAAAGATACGGAAGATCGAGATAACCGGTTCTGTGATCGATGATATTGCCGGTGCCGGCGGCGATCTGGTACGGATCAATGATATCAGTTTCACCGTAGATGATCCCTCGCAGTATTACAAGGAAGCGCGCGACGAGGCGGTAAAGAACGCACAGGAAATGGCGCAGCAAATGGCTGACGCTGCGGGTGTAAAGCTCGGCGCGCTCATCTATATGTCTTCGAATACCGGCTATACACCGGTACGTGAGTCATATGCCTTAAAAGCTGATGGAGCGGCCCCTGCACCCGTGACGCCCATTAGCCCGGGTGAACTGCAATACACTGTCTCGGTACAGATGGTATACGGCATGAAGTAGTAACCATAAGGAAAAAGCAGGAAGCCCCTTCGCATGCGAAGGGGCTTTTTTTTATGTTTTTTGCGCTTTACGACTGGCCGATGTTACAATGGTAATCGATATCACCACTGGACGGAGGTGATACCGGTTTTAATCGTCCGCCCCGTAGATAGAAGTACGTGTAAAAAAGAAGTAAGGGAGGGATAGTGCTGTGGACTATATGAAGCATGCCCTTTCTCTGGCAGAGCTGGCGTTGGGGTATACCAGCCCTAATCCTGCGGTCGGAGCCGTGATCGTGAAAGATGCGATGGTGGTCGGTGTGGGATTCACACAGTCGCCCGGTTCCCCTCACGCCGAGGTCATGGCGATACGCCAGGCGAAAGACCGCGCAAAGGGCGCTTCCATGTATGTTGTACTGGAACCCTGCTGTCACTACGGGCGCACCCCTCCATGCGTCAAGGCAATCATCGATGCCGGTATAGAAGAGGTACACGTTGCCCTGATCGACCCCAACCCGCTTGTTGCCGGTGAGGGTGTGAGGCAGTTACAGGAGGCGGGCATTACCGTTCATGTGGGAGACCACGAAGAAGAAGCGAGAAAGCTCAACGAAAGCTATATCAAATATATAACCACCGGAATACCCTTTGTGATCGCCAAATTCGCCATGAGCCTTGACGGCAAGATAGCTACGAAGGACGGCGATTCCAGGTGGATAAGCAGCTACGAATCGAGGCATTACGTGCACAGGCTGCGCCATACCGTCGATGCGATCATGGTAGGCGCGAACACGGTCATGACGGACGATCCCCAGCTTTCGGCGCGGCGTTGCAGCGGAAAGGGCGGAAAGACGAGAGTGCAGCCGCTCCGGATCATTATAGACGGCAGGGGCAAAACACCGCCGACGGCACGGGTATTCAAGGAACCGGGAAATACGCTTATCGTTGCCGCACAGCCTCTGGACGAGCAGAAGGCGACAGCGTTAAAAGCCGCCGGGGCCGAAATTGTCGAACTGCCCGGAATTGAGGGTATAATAGACATGGAAGACCTGCTGAAGCTGCTGGGAAACAGGCAGATTACCAGCGTCCTGGTAGAAGGTGGAAGCGATCTTTTCGGATCGCATTTCGACATCTATCTGGTGGACAAGGTGCTCGTGTATATTG
>CAZAIO010000076.1:4093-12863 GCA_964485235.1 uncultured Dehalococcoidales bacterium | reverse complement strand
AACTGCCGTGGGGTGGTTTTAAAGAGAGCGGAATCGGCAAAGAATATTCCGTAGTCGGGTTTGACGACGTAACACAATTGAAAGTGGTGGGTATTAATATCGACTAATTATTAAAAAATAAGGACTTACGATAATTCTGAATAGCAGGAGAAATAAGAGATAAAGGGCCTGAGATTTATAGCGGTTGTTTATAAATTGCCGGTGAAACAGGTCCTTACGATACTGGTGCCGATTGTGAATAAAAGTTCAGAGCAGTAAGTTCACAGTTTTAGATATCGGGAGGTAGACAATGAGTAATTATAGTCCTGAAGAAATGAGGCGCAGGTGGGAAGACGGAACAATGTCAATGGACGAATGGAATGATGCCATTGAAGAACAGGTAAAGAAAGATAAAGCAAACGCAGGCAAGTTAAGCGCAGTGGCTCGGGAGTGGGATACGGCCTACACTTTTCCTGTTAATGAAACGATAGTAACCGAGGAGTTTATAAGACGTTTTGCAAATGCTATCGGCAATCCCGATCCCCTCTTTCACGATCCGGCCTATGGTCGAAATTCGTTGCATGGGACGATGATCGCTCCTCCGACATTTGCAAGTATCATCGCGTGGGGAGGGTATTTTCCCGAAAAAGCTAATATCCCGGGATGGAATGCATTACACGGAGGGACCGAACACGTGGCTTATAAAGTGATACGTCCCGGAGATAAATTCAGAGTGGTTAATAAATATCTTGGAATAGAGGAAAAGAATGTACCGGATAAACCGTACAGGTTGTTCATTCGTAAAAATCAAAGATCGTATTTTAATCAGCGTGAGGAATTAGCTGCAACATGTACTGCCAATGAAGTGATAATGGCGACGCGGCCGGGTTTGAAAAATGCCACAGAGAAACAGACGTACGAGGGAAGGGAACGACACCGCTATAATCAAGATGAGCTTGATATCATTCACAATGCCTATGAGGAAGAGCTGGATGGAAAAAACAGGCGAGGTGCCGAGATTCGATGGTGGGACGATGTCAATGAAAGTGATGAGCTTAAACCGCTTATCAAAGGCCCGCTCGATGTTTCCGATATTGTTTCATATGTAGGTGTAGGGGGATACAGCATGGCTTTTGCACTTAAATGGAAAGTGCTCAGATATCATCTGGGGAGGGCTCTTATTGATCCTGAAACAGGAGAACATCATTTGCAGATTGACTGGCATTACCTGGATAAAATGGCTCAGGTTATGGGGGTGCCCTATGCACATTCGGCAGGTCGTCAAAACGAAGGTATACTGGGACACCTTCTGTCGAACTGGATGGGAGATGACGGATTTGTAAAAAGGCTGTATTGCGAACATCGGGGACTTTGGTTTCACGGAGAGACTCTGTGGTTAAAAGGAAAGGTCGTCAGAAAATATGTCGAAAACGGGGAACATCTGGTAGATATCGATGCATGGTCTGAGAATATTTTTACCGGGCTGAAATGTACCATCGCTAAAGCTACCGTGAAACTTCTGGCCAAGTTGGAATAAACATTGATTTAATAACAGATGAAAGTAAGCATGGGAATTGACCGGCAATAGTGTAGCCGGTTTCAATTTTCCATGTAAATATACGATGAATAAAAGGGCTTTACTGTTTTTTCAATAGCGCTTGAATTAAATAAAGCTGTAGTAGATACGAATTTTGTAAGGAGAACTATAATGGGGAAAATATTAGATGGTATCAGGGTTCTGGACTTCACTGATGCATTGGCCGGTCCTTTTTGTACGCGATATCTTGCAGATTGCGGTTGCGAAGTAATTTGTATAGAAAAACCGGGTGGTAAAGTTAACAGGACGAACCCCCATTATTATAAAGGATACAGTATCGAATTTTTATACAACCATTGTGGTAAAAAGAGCGTTGTCGTAGATTTAAAAAATGAAAAATCACAGGAACTGGTTCTTAAATTGATAGAGCAATGCGATGTAGTGGTGGAGAATTATCGTCCACGCGTTATGAAAGGTTTTGGTCTCGATTATAAATCGCTTCAAAAAGTAAACCCGGCCATTATTATGTGCTCTATTTCCGGATACGGGCAGACCGGAACCAAATCCGAGTTAATGGCTGCCGATCTTTCAATACAGGCTGAGAGCGGGATTTTTAATCTTACCGGGGAGCTGGACAATCCATCTTTAGTAGGATTTCCGGTCACCGATGTGCTGGCTGCCCTGAATGCATTCGGCGCAATATGTGCCGCTCTCTATCGACGTACCATCACGGGCGAAGGTGAATATATCGATATCGCCATGCTGGATTGTGCCCTGGCACCGCTTCAACAGGCGGTAGGGCTTTACACGCTTACCGGCGGTAAACAAGAAGTACGGCGGTCAGGCAGGATAATATCAGACTCCGGGGCGTTCGGTATTTACAAAGGGAAGGAAGGGTATATAGCTATTAATGCGCGTACCAATGTGGGATGGGAACGACTAACCGATTTGATGGGGAGACCTGAATTGAACACCGACCCCCGTTTTAATTCGGAAGAGGCACGGTTAAAAAATAATGCCGAGATAACACAGATAATTGAAGAATGGCTTTCGGAGCACAATAGAATTGCAGATGTGGCTGCGCTATTACAGAGCTGGCGTATGTTGTCGGCACCGGTCATGTCGGTAGGGCAGACTGTAACGGACCCGACATACGAATATAGAGAAAACCTGAAAGAGATCGAACTCCCCGATCTCGGTAAAGTAAAGTTTTTAAATTCTCCATTACGTTTTACAAACTCAGAAGCTTGTGTGGATGGCATTCCTCCATTGAATCCGGGAGTTCATACGGAAGATGTGCTCAGAACATTGTTGAAATTGAACAACGGCGAAATAGAGCAGTTAAAGGAAGAAGGGATAATTTCGGGTGGCGATAGTTAGGGTCTGGCTATTCTTGCTGTATAAATATTCCATTTAGTTTGTAAAATCCTGTCCTGTTTTTTCGTACAGAACATAAAAGACAGCGGACTATAGTATCTCGACTTGGAATATTATATCTTGACAGGTATTTTAAAATAATATTAGTTAAACTTGCATACATCTGCATTTCTACATTAATTTCAAACCGGGAACCATTGACTGGTGTCAAACACGTAAACTTTTTCATATGAATAAAGAAAAGGGGGAAAAGTGATCAGGACTGTTTTAACCGAGCTAAGCAGATATCCGATCGGTACTTTTGCCGACATTATTTACCGGCACGCTCTGCTGATCGGTGACAATGTCGCGTTTAATTATGACGGGCAGGATGTGAATTTCACGGAATATAATGCAAAAGTCAACAGCCTTGTACGTGCATTGCAGTCACTGGGACTGAAAAAGGGAGAGACGATCGGCGTATTGTCTTGGAATTGCCTGGAGTATGCGTATATTATCGGCGCCGCGATGAAAGGAGGGTATATTGTTTCCCCTTATAATACCCGTTTATCAGCCGATGACCTTGATTATCTTATTAACTATTCCGATACCAGCACGGTTTTTCTGGCATCCGAACATGTAGACATGGTGAAGCAAATAAGTGCGAACTTACCGAAACTGAAGCATATAATAAGTGTTGATAAAGCTGTTCAGGGAGCATTATATATACAGGACCTGCTGAAAGCTCATTCCGTTGAAGAACCGGATGTGGAAGTTACAGAAGCTGATCCGGTCATAATTGTATATACGAGTGGTACCACCGGTCGCCCTAAAGGTGCGTTATATACGCAAGGCAGAATAATAGAAAACGCCAGGGTGAATATGTCCGCCCTGCCGGTGAGCACCAGCGATAAAAATATTCTATCGCTTCAATTGTTCCATATCGCCGCGATAGAGTTTTTTCAGGTTTCTCTATTTGCCGGCGCCACCAGTATTCTCTTGAAAGCCTTCGAACCGGCAAAGGTAATGCAGACGATCCAGGACGAGAAAGCCACAATAATAGCATTGGTACCGACTGCATTAGCGGCAATCTTCAATTTGCCGGATCTGGATAGATACGATCATAGCAGTTTACGAAGGGTGTCTTATCTCGGCTCGCCGATGCCGGTCGCATTGTTGAAAAAAGGAATAGACAAATTCGGGCTGGTTTTCTGCCAGCAATACGGGCAAACGGAAAGCGGTCCTCTCATCTGCAGCTTGCCACAAAAGGACCATGAGGTAGTATACGGTACAGAAGAAGAACAAAAGCTGCTTGTTTCCTGCGGTCGACCGGTGGCAGGCGTACATACCAGGATTGTTGACGAGAACGGTAACGACGTCGCGCCCGGAGAAATTGGCGAGATTATCGTACAGAGCAGGGAAATGATGAAGGAATACTGGCATAAGCCAAAGGAAACCGGTGAAACGCTCATTGAAGGCTGGTTGCATACCCGCGACCTGGGTTATTTCGATGAGAAGGGGTATCTGTTTATAGCTGACAGGAAACAGGATATGATAATCACCGGCGGCGAGCATGTTTTCCCGAGAGAAGTTGAGGAGGTGCTGTACCAGCATCCTGCCGTGGGCGAGGCGGCGGTTATCGGTGTCCCGGATACATACTGGGTGGAAAGGGTCCATGCAGTGATCGCGCTAAAGCAGGGGACTACATGCACGTGTGAAGAGATAATTGACTATTGCAAGCAGAACATGAGCCGGTTCAAGGCACCGAAATCGGTAGAATTTATCGAGGCATTGCCCAAGAACGCTACCGGTAAGATACTTAAAACGGAATTAAGAAAGTCATTTAAAGAGACAAATAAAGAATAAGATCAGCCTTACTTCCCACAATTGATACAGGACTGAAATTGTTACAGCAGTTGCAGTTCGCGGGCCATGGTAATAGCCTGCGTACAGTTGTTGGCATCCAGCTTTCGTAAAATGTTTGCTGTGTGCGATTTCCCATTTATTTTGTTAAATAGAGAACATATGACAATGATATAATTCCGGTGAAACGTGCCGGACCGGGAAGTATTACAAAAAGGGAAAATACCTGTCGTGATCGAAAAAGGGGTGAAAAAATGAAAGGACTGGTTTTATACAGAAGTCATTTCGGGAACACGAAACTGGTTGCAGAAAGCATAGCGCAGCAGATCACATCACAGGACCATGAAGCCATTGTGCAGGATGTCCGTCAAAAGCTTCCGGACCTGCAGGACATCGATTTTGTTATGATCGGCTCTCCCACACGGATGGCCAAACCTGACGGAAAGGCCTTGAAGGTGTTGAAAGAGCTGAAGAAGAAGGGTTTTACCGGAAAGCCTGTTGCCGTTTTCGATACCTACGGTCCCGAACCAAAAGACCCTGTTGAGCTGGAAAAAAGTAAAAAATGGCTCTATCCCGGAGCTGCCGGGATTATGCACCGTGTGGCTGAAGAGCAGGGGCTGAACGTGTATAGAGGTACCCTGCGATGTGAAGTACAGGGTGGAATGAAAGGTCCGCTGGCGGAGCACCAGCTGGAAAAAGCGGTCTCATTCACCGGAGAATTCCTGTCGGAAATCGGGAAAACGTCCGGTAAAAATTAAATGGTTTCCTTTTTACCGTACAATTTAAAGTGTCCTGAAAGCCCGTTGGTGAAAAGTAGTCACAAGTTCTCAAATGAAATGACAGGACGGGTATACTGACACTTGCAAAAGTTGAATCAGTGAGATGACCTTGAATTTTCTCCCGATAAAATCTCCGGAAATAATAGTAATATGCGATAATGGTATACAATAACCCCTTTCCAATTTACCGTTGAGATGAGAAAATATTTTTTAATAAAAAATAACGTGCATTTTATTCAGAGGTAAGCTCGAAAATCCGGAGAATGAGAGCCTGTCTCTCAGGGGCGAGAGTTCTGATGTACCAAAAAGAAACGATGTTCTGGAGCGTCCCCGTAGATGAATTGCTCAAGCATTTACGCGTTACTCCTGATGGATTGACGAATAAAGAAGCGAAAGCACGCATAGAGCAGTATGGCTCAAATCTCCTCAGACCAAAGAAGAAATCGGACACTCTAACGCTTCTTCTGAATCAGTTCAAGAGCCCGATCATCCTTATCCTGCTTTTTGCCGCGGTGCTGTCATTTTTCCTGCGTGATCCCACTGATGCCGTGATCATACTCGCGATAGTAGTGATAAGCGGCTTGCTGGAATTCTGGCAGGAAAGGGGCGCAACCAATGCAATCAAGAAATTGCTGATGCTTGTACAGGTCAACGTAACTGTTATGCGGGAAGGACAGCAGATTGAAATTCCTGTCGAGGAGATCGTTCCCGGAGATATAATCGTGTTGAAAGCCGGTGATGTTATCCCGGGCGACTGTCTGATAATGCAATCGAAGGACCTATTTCTAAATGAGGCGACATTGACGGGTGAGACCTTCCCTGTAGAAAAACTTGCCGGAACTTTACCACAGGAGACGCCGCTCAACCGGCGAACGAACTGCCTGTTTATGGGGACGCATGTAGTAAGCGGCACTGCGAACGCGGTGGTCGTGCGTACCGGTAAACAAACGGAATTCGGTCAGGTCTCCGAACACCTGAAGCTCAAGCCGCCGGAAACTGAGTTCGAACGGAGTATCCGGCGTTTCGGGTATCTGATTATGGAAGTGACGCTGGTGCTTGTTATAGCCGTCTTCGTTATTAACGTCTTCTTTTCCCGCCCCGTGCTGGAGGCTTTTCTTTTTTCTTTAGCCCTGGCCGTGGGACTCACTCCACAGCTTTTACCGGCAATCATCAGTATAAACCTTGCGCACGGTGCAAAACGTATGGCAGTGGAGAAGGTTATCGTAAAGCGGCTCGCCTCTATTGAAGATTTCGGCAGTATGAACGTGCTCTGTTCGGATAAAACGGGTACGCTAACGGAAGCGGCTGTACATGTCTATTCTGCCGTCGATATTGACGGCAATGAAAGTGAAAAGGTTGTTCTCTATGCATATATCAATTCCTCTTATGAAACAGGCTTTTCAAGTCCGATTGACGAAGCAATCCGTGCCTATCGCCCGTTTGATATTTCCGGTTACAGGAAACTCGATGAAGTGCCGTATGATTTCATCGATAAACGGCTCAGTATTCTTGTCTCGAATAACGGGACCAGTCTGATGATAACAAAGGGAGCTGTGGAAAATATGCTCTCCGTATGTTCTTCCGCAGAGATTTCCGGCGGCTCTGTTGTGGATATGGAAACAGTACGGGGACGGGTAAAAGACCGTTTTAAAGATCTGAGCAGTAAGGGTTATCGAACGCTCGGTGTCGCGTATCGTGCTATCGGCTCGGAACAGGTTATCACTAAAAAGCATGAATCAGGCATGACCTTCCTGGGGTTCATTGTCCTGTTCGATCCGCCCAAACCCGGCATTATCGAGACTCTGGGCCGGTTGAAACAGCTGGGTGTTTCCCTGAAGGTTATTACGGGAGATAACCGGCTGGTTGCTGCCAGTGTGAGCGAGCAGATAGGAATACATGACCCTCGAATACTCGCCGGTCCGGACCTGCATAGAATGAGCGCCGAAGCACTGCTCGGCAGGGTCAATGAAATAGACGTATTTGCCGAAGTTGAACCAAATCAGAAAGAGCGTATTATACTTGCGATGAGGAAGGCAGGAAATGTGGTCGGCTATATCGGCGATGGGATCAACGATGCTTCGGCACTGCACAGCGCAGATGTCGGCATCTCGGTTGACAGCGCTGTAGATGCCGCCAAAGATGCGGCTGACATCGTATTGCTGGAAAAGGACCTGGGCGTCCTGGCACAGGGTGTGCGTGCGGGGAGGATGACGTTTTCAAATACTCTTAAATACGTGTTCATGGCTACGAGCGCTAATTTTGGAAACATGTTCAGTATGGCAGGTGCATCGCTTTTTCTGTCTTTTCTTCCGCTCCTGCCCAAACAAATCCTCCTCACCAATCTGCTCACCGATTTTCCTGAGATGACTATTGCTACCGATAACGTCGACCATGAAATGGTCGACGTGCCCAGACGCTGGAATATAAAATTCATCAGGAATTTTATGATGACGTTCGGGCTGCTGAGCTCGGTTTTCGACTATCTGACCTTTGCAGTGTTGCTGTATGTCCTTCATGCCGGGACGGACCTGTTCAGGACGGGCTGGTTTGTCGAGTCAGTAGTATCGGCATCGCTGGTGGTGCTGGTAATACGAAGCCGCAGGTTTTTCTTAAAAAGCAGGCCGAGCTATTATCTTTTGGCTGCTACTTTGATAATCGCAACCCTGACAATTGCGATCCCTTATACTCCACTGGGGACCTTGTTTGGCTTTGTTAAATTGCCCGCATTATTTATTTTGTTGATGCTGGTTATCGTCGTGATCTATATATTCGCGGCGGAACTGGTTAAAAAGGTATTCTATAAATATTCGAAGCTATAATGGTTCCAATGAAAGCAATGGGAAAAACAGAGCAACAATACGACGTAAAAAGCAGTACTGAGCCGGGAAACAGGCTATTGGTCATATTGAAGCAGCCGGGTCTTCTGTTCAAATGTATCCCTCTTACACTGGTTTGTTTACTGCCACGCTGGTCGCCGTCTATTGTCGATGAAAGCCTCATAATTTGAACCCTTTGGCTCGACCGGTTGGCGCTATTATTGTTTATAATACATCATGCAAGAGAACGTAATAACTGTAATAAGAAGTGAGTTGAAGCAGCAGGTCGATGAAAAGACCAGGGATACTGCGCAATCTTTTTTTAAAGAGAACGTTACGGTTTACGGTGTCAGGACACCCCTCGTAAATAAAATCGCAGGGAAATATTTCAGGGAAATCCAAGACCTCGATAAACAGGAAATTTTTTCGCTTTGCGAAGA
>CAZAIO010000076.1:769-3993 GCA_964485235.1 uncultured Dehalococcoidales bacterium | reverse complement strand
CAGAAAGGTTACGGATGGATGCTCAAGGAAGCCAGCCGGATGCATCAGGCGGAAGTACTTGATTATGTGGTGCGGAACAAAACGACAATGCCCAGGACCGCACTCAGGTATGCGATTGAAAAGATGCCGGAAGAATTAAGACGTCTGGCAATGACGAAAGACCGGTAACCGGTCTATTCCAGCCAAGCCAGAAGTTCGTTGAAGTCCTTCGTTGAAACATGGCCGGAACCGGCGGAAGCTGTACCGAAAAGCACAGTCCTGATACCTACACTGGCGGCGGCGTCGAGATTATAAGCGTTATCATCGACGAATACTATATCGTTTGCTTGTGATTGAGTGCGTTCGAGCAGGTGACGGAATATAGCAGGGTCGGGCTTCCTGAGGCCGATATCGCCGCTGATAATGAAGTCCTTGAAGTATTTTTCCAGCCCGAACCTGTTTCGTAATTTCAGAGACCATTCGGATACATCGTTCGACAGGCACCATACTTCGACTTTTCTGGAAACAAGTGAGTCGAGGAATCCGATCAGACCTCCGGTTAATGTATGACGTTGAATATATTCGTCTTCCAGGCAGCGATCCAGGTTTGCTGATTTCCAGAATTCCACGGATGTGATTTTACCCAGGCTCATAGACAGATAGAGCTCCATAATGCTGTCTATATCGCCTGTCCCGCCTTTTTCGACGATGAAAGGATAGAGCAGATATGTTACATCTTCTCCGATGGAATATATCACACCCATTGCATCGAGTACCACGATTTGTGTCTTCATTGTCTGCATCTTCTATTCTTTTATTATAGCAATGCCTCTTTCAATACACTATGCAGGAGGAATGAGGCATTTCGCAGTTACCTTCATTTTGCGATGGAAACGGTGAACGAAGACGGTTCGCCCCGCGTAACGCCGATAGGTGCGTTGATATTGCGGGAGAATAAAACGGGCTTTTTCTTCGATGAGTATTGTACGAGGACCCGCGAAAATCTGAACAGGAATCCCCGGGTATGTTTCCTTGCCATCAATGCGGAGAAAACTTTCTGGGGCAAGTCTCTTGCCGCGGGTAAATTTGTTTCACCTCCGGCTGTCAGACTGATGGGTACTGTGAGTGATAGACGTGAGGCCACTGCCGATGAGATCGCCGCCTGGCAAAGCTACGTCGCATTTGCACGCGGTACAAAGGGCTATGAACACCTGTGGAGCCGGATGCACTCCGTACGCGACGTATCGTTTGATTCATTCGAACCGGTAGAAATGGATGTGATGACTGCCGGTCTGTTGTAATTTAATAGTTTTTTCCTTCATACAACGTACAATTAATAGGGCCGGCAAGGAGCTTTTACCGGTCTCTTTCTTTTCACCTGTATTCTTTTAGTCGTCAGGCATCGCCTGCTGTGCGGCTGTTCTTTGTGTTATACTGCTTGTTACATCACATATGACAGGAGGTACATATAATGGATGTTATCGAGGCGATTTTAGCCAGGCACAGTGTACGTGATTTCAGTTCCAAATCCGTTGATAAAGCGACGGTGATGAAGATATTGGAAGCTGCCACCCGCAGCCCGTCGGGCGGTAACAGCCAGCCGTGGGAAGTATTCGTTGCCGGTGGGGCTACCATAGAAAAAATCCGCGGTGAGTACCAGGAACGTGCAAAAGCAGGGACGCCCGGAGGGCCGGGTGCACGGCCGCCGCTGCCCGCATATATCCAGGAACGTATGACCGTAATCAGAAGAGAACGGCTTCAATTGCTGGGACTGGACCCTGACGATCCGGCATCGGGCAAGGTCTTCACCGGGTGGAGCGCCCGTCTTTTCGGAGCGCCTGTTTTGATCGTTGTTTGTATAGATAAAGCTATACCTTCAACGACGGATATAGGAATTTTTATTCAGACCGTATGTTTAGCGGCACAGGGATACGGGGTGGATTCCATGATCGCCGGTATGTTTTTGTCTCATCAGGATGTCCTTCGACGAGAACTGGAAATACCGGATGACCTGAATATCGTCACCGGCATCGGGCTTGGCTATGCCGATCCGGACAGCATAATTAATACGTATCGCAGTCCCCGGCGTCCGATCAAAGAAGTCGTAAGATATAAGGGATAAGTAAAAAAATTGGTCTTTAAATAATGTGCCCGGCATGCCATATATGCTTTTCACCGGGCATATTATTTAAAATCCTCCTTAATCTCTTGACACTATCGACGGCTTTCGTTATATAATTGATATCAGGAATTATTACTGATATGGCAAGGCGAGATACCAGGCAGAGAAAAGCCATTCTCGATGTACTGCACCGGGCAGATTCCCATCCGACCGCCGATGATATCTATGACGAAGTACGAAAGATAATACCGAATATCAGCAAGGGAACGGTTTACCGCAATTTAAAGGTATTGCAGGACACAGGCAGGATATCGGAATTGAACCTGAGCGGAACCGTGAGCCGGTATGAGGGAAACCATGAAAATCACTATCATTTCAGATGTGAACGATGCGGGCGGGTATTTGACCTGGAAGAGCCGGTGGATAAAAGCCTTGATAAACGCGTAGAAAAGAGCACTGGCTTCAAGGTTTCGTACCATCAGCTTGAATTTCGCGGTATTTGCAAAGATTGCCGGAAAAAAATTAAAAAGGAGTGATATAAATTGACTAAATCGGTAAAAGGTACACAGACGGAGAAAAACCTATTGGCGGCTTTCGCCGGAGAATCACAGGCGAGAAACCGTTATACTTTTTTCGCGAGCGTAGCGCGCAAAGAAGGGTATGAGCAAATTGCAAATATATTTACGGAGACGGCCGGAAATGAAAAAGAACATGCCGAGATATTCTTCAAATATCTGGAGGGCGGCAATGTAGAAATAACCGCGGCATATCCGGCGGGCATTATCGGCGACACATTGACCAATTTAAACGCTGCCGCGGACGGTGAAAAGCTTGAATGGAGCGTCCTTTATGCGAACTTTGGAAAGACCGCCGCAGAAGAAGGATTCAAGGATATCGCTACCTCATTTAAAGAGATCGCTGAGGTGGAGGAATTTCATGAGAGCCGGTACAGAAAGCTGGCTGCCAATGTGGCTTCGGGTGAGGTGTTTAAAAAGAAGACTGTGGTGAAGTGGCACTGCACTAACTGCGGCTACATTCATGAAGGCACTGAAGCACCGAAGGAATGCCCCGCCTGCAAGCATGAGCAGGCATACTATGAGCTCCTAGCAGAAAACTATTGATA
>CAZAIO010000076.1:0-759 GCA_964485235.1 uncultured Dehalococcoidales bacterium | reverse complement strand
GCCTCACATATGTCCGGCATGTAAACATCCTCAGGCGTATTACGAACTTTTTGAA
The DNA here is from genome assembly GCA_964485235.1 of uncultured Dehalococcoidales bacterium. Taxonomy (GTDB): domain Bacteria; phylum Chloroflexota; class Dehalococcoidia; order GIF9; family UBA5629; genus CAZAIO01. The sequence goes on along the minus strand of CAZAIO010000076.1, from coordinate 704 downwards.
GAGAATTATTGAGATTATAGGAAGGGGGGTGAAAGCCGTTGTACGACGGAAAACATCGGTGATTGAATGAATTATCAAAGGAATAGTCTGGTCATAATAATTTTTTAAAAGGAGGTTTTCATTATGCCTGAAGAGTTTAAGCCAGGTTGTCAGAGACCGCCTATAAAAAAGCCGGCGCTGGAAACTGCTCAGGGTACCGAAGGAAGTATAAAGGAGGTGAAAAAACAAATGATAAAGGTAGGCAAACCGGCACCTGATTTTACAGCCCCTGCATATCACAACGGCAAATTCGTGAACATCAGTCTCTCCGAGTATAAAGGGAAGTGGGTGTTACTATGTTTTTATCCCGGGGACTTCACCTTTGTATGAGCGACGGAGATTTCAGCAGTTGCTGAAAAGCATCCGGAATTACAGAAACTTGGTGTAGAAGTTCTGTCCGTCAGTGTCGACAGTATTTATGTACATAAGATGTGGAATGATTACGAGTTATCAAAAATGGTTAACAAGAACATTCCATTCGCAATGTTGTCGGACCAGGATGGCGGTATAGGTAAATTATATGGCATCTATGATGACAACTCCGGTGTGGAAACCAGGGGAAGATTTATCATCGATCCCGATGGCGTGATCCAGGGTTTTGAAGTGTTAACACCTCCGGTCGGCCGCAACGTGAGCGAATCTATCAGGCAGATCAATGCATTCCA
>CAZAIO010000075.1:0-12865 GCA_964485235.1 uncultured Dehalococcoidales bacterium | reverse complement strand
CATGCTGCGTTATCTTCCGACTATTATAGTATATGGACAATAACAGGCAAAATACCGGAATCTATAGTGATATATAGATAATCCGTTAATATTTTTGCCGGTATTCTCCCGGAATGATTTCCTATAGACCGGTTTCGCCGATCACAAATTGTTGAGTAAAATAACAAATTATTGTATATTAGCACCACAAGTGTCATTTATATTCAAATAGTATGCTTTGTAAGAACAATTTCCATTCACTGTTATTTCCGGTAATACCCTGTAATGCACTCTATCAGGTTTCACTCTGCCACTCGGAACAAACAAATCTATAAAAAATTAGAGAGGTAAATATGGAAAAGAAGTTCGATGGTAAAGTCGCTGTCGTAACCGGTGCAGCTTCCGGAATAGGAAGAGTGGGCGCACAGACCTTCGCAAGGGAAGGAGCAAAAGTTATAGTAACAACGGACTCGAACTTAAAAGGCGCTGAGGAAACAGTTCATTTAATAGAAGAAGCGGGCGGTGAAGCAATATTCGTGCGATGCGATGTTACAAAAGAATCAGATGTTGAATCATTGATAGACACATGTGTAAAAAAATACGGCCGGCTGGACTATGCATTTAATAATGCCGGCGTAGGCCCTGATGGTAAACGTATACCTCTTTTTTCAGTTATCGATTGTCCTGAAGAAATATGGGACCGTACAATTGATGTCAACCTTAAAGGTGTATGGCTTTGCATGAAATACGAAATACGCCAGATGATTACACAAAATTACGGGGTTATAGTTAACACTTCATCTGTAGGTGGCTTGAAGGTAATGCCGGGCTTCTGTGCTTACGGGGCCAGCAAAAGCGGGCTACACAGCCTGACAAAAGTCGCTGCTCTGGAATATGCACGACAGGGCGTAAGGGTAAATGCAATATTGCCCGGCCCTACGGAACGTACATTGCTTCAGGAATATCTGCGGAATTCCGATCCTGAACATGTCGATAAATTGAATGATCAGATACCTATCGGAAGGATGGCAACTCCGGAAGATATGGCGGAGGCGGTTACCTGGCTATGCTCCGATGCGGCTTCTTTTATTACCGGGCTGATAATGCCTGTCGACGGAGGACTCGCCGTATTGTAGGGTACCAGTTTCATTAAAGGCATGATAGAAAGCATGTTCCCGCCAGAATAAGAATATATAATCAATCATGTAAAAAACTTATATTAACCGGAAAGGAGAACCCTGATGAATACAATTGAGAACAATAAAAAGCTTGTCGAGATACTCCTTAAGACTGTATTCCAGAAGCATGATTTCAGCAAGCTCGACGAGATTATGATGGACAACTATATTCAACATAATGCGGATGTCCCGCAGGGCAAAACGGGATTCAAGCATTTCTTCGAAATGATGTTTAAAGCTTTCCCCGACTTCAGCTACACTATGAAAAAGATCATCAGCGAAGGCGATATTGTGATGATGTGGAGCACAACGACAGGAACACATAATGGCATGTTTATCGATAATCCGCCGACAGGCAATAAACTCAACTTTGATGTGGTGGACATATTCCGTATTGAGAACGGGAAAATAGCGGAACACTGGGATGTTGCTGATACGCTGAAACTGTTTACTCTGGTAGGAAAAGTTAAAGCGGTGAGATAGCCTGTCGGTTCCCGGTCGCCCCGGCAGAAATAATACAGCTATAATATAATAGTTCGACCTGTATCGGACCATATCATTTTGATACAAGTTTAAAAGAGTACCGGTTACCTGTTGCCATTTTTCAATAGAACTGAACCGATTAATCTCATCGTATTACGCAAACGGAGTTAAAAATACCGGCAATAAAGAGAGGTAAAAAATGAAAAGGAAGTTTGATGGTAAGGTCGCCCTGGTAACCGGTGCAGCTTCCGGCATCGGGCGTGTCAGTGCACAGATTTTCGCCCGCGAAGGGGCAAAAGTGATCGTGTCCACTGATTCCAACATTAAAGGCGGTGAGGAAACCGTTCGCCTGATAAAGGACGCCGGAGGTGAAGCGATTTTCGTACGGTGTGATATCTCTATATCCTCTGAAGTACAGGCAATGGTTGAGACCTGCGTTCGCACATACGGATCATTGGACTTTGCGTTCAATAATGCCGGTATAGGTCCTGACGGTGTACGTTTCCCTAATGTAAAAACCGGTGATTGCCCTGAAGAAGTCTGGAAACGCATCATGGATGTAAACCTGACCGGCACATGGCTTTGTATGAAATATGAGATCAAACAGATGCTCACACAGGGATATGGAGTAATAGTAAATAACTCGTCAATCGGCGGTCTGAAACCGGCACCCGGTCACGGTTATTATGCGGTGAGCAAGGCAGCGGTAATCCATCTCACCAAAGCCGCTGCACTTGAATATGCGACATCAGGAATAAGAGTAAACACGGTATTACCCGGCCCGATACAGCGTACCGGACTCATGGATAACTCACTGAGCAGCCACGCGGAAGAAGAAGAATCGTATAAAAAAGTGGTCCCCGTCGAACATTTCGGTAATCCGGAAGATATCGGAGAAGCTGTTCTCTGGCTCTGTTCTGATGAAGCCAACTTTATTACCGGACTGGTAATGCCCATCGACGGCGGTATGTCCGCGCGTTAGTCTCGCGGATGGGATTGATAACCGTATTTATAAAGATGATTACATACTCTTTCCGGTTATTTCATTGCTCATTTTGAAAGATGCGGCACCTTCCGGCCTGAAATACACTGTGCAAGAGATATCATTTACTATTCGCGATTCCGAAGAAATACAGATAACCAGCTGCCGTACGCCTGAATTACTTACATATTTTACCGGGCTTTTTAAATCCGATTTACCATCGACAGGCGGCGATACGGATATTCTATCGATTTCAATACTGCCTTCGCCCGCATTGACAAATATATACACATGCAACGTGTTATTGTAACCGATATATTGACCTCTGCAACCTGTACCGCCCAGTGAAGAATACTCTACATCCAGTAACACAAGTCCGCCCGGAGGAACGGCTATTCCTGCTATTTTGTCCAGTTCGCTTTGTTCATCATCGACAATTCCATATTCGGAAGCCCTCTGCAGGTCATCGAGCGCATTGCCGTAGTTACCGCTCTTCATATATGCTACTCCCCGGATATAAAACGCTCCCGCATTGAAAGGGTCCATCATAATAACCGTGTTACAGTCTTCAATTGACTTATCCCAAAGGCCCACATACGAATACGCTTTACTTCGCAGGTAATACGATTCAATGTTGTCGGGTTCAAGTTCAATGACCCGGGTAAAATCATCGATAGCCTGTTCATATCTACCAGCCTGAGAATAGATAATACCCCGTTCAAAATATTGCTCCGGTGTAACAGAACTTATCGGGGGAGATTCGTATTCCGGTTTAACACAAGTACCGGATAGCACAATGACCGGAAACAGGAAAAACAGAGTAATCAGGTATTGCCACCGCAGTCGTAAAAAGTTATATTTCATTACATTACTATATATAATACATTAGAAAACAGATAAAACTATAATCACTGCTTCTGTTTCAATGACGGACCATTGTTCCAGCAATTTTTCACCTGTCTGCTATATACTGTTGAAAACTTGCCATTATTATACCTAGCATACCGATGTACTTTTTTGACACGCACGTGTTCTACAGGATACTATACGACCAGTTTCAAGACGAATATTTTCGTGATTCCCATTCCCAAGAAAGTGCAAGGAAAGGAACCTACAGTGTCTGATCACTATACGCTACGATGTACGGGCTGCGGCAAAGACTTTCAAGACCTTGAAAACGGTTTTTTGTTGCAATGTGATGAAGACCATGCGCCAGCCTTACTGAGATCGAATTATTCATCGAGGCAGCTTACCATACATGACAAAAATCCTGGAATATTTCGCTATAGCGACTGGCTTCCCGTACGAAGAATCAATAATAGTCCGACGAGGCCTGTGATCTTCCAGAGCGATGCAATATCTGAAGAGTTCGGCCTTGAAAATCTTTTTATAGCATTCAACGGGTACTGGCCGGAAAAGGGCGCCTGTTTCGAGACATGCAGTTTCAAAGAACTGGAAGCACTTGTGGTTACGGCGCGTATTCCCCATACTGAAACACGCACACTTGTTGTATCTTCAGCCAGCAACACAGGCATGGCTTTTCTTCAGATATGTTCGGTACAAGGTATACCTGTTATCGTAGTCGTTCCGGCAAATGCGCTTCCTCACATGTGGATAACCAGGGAAAAACACCCGAATGTAATACTTGCTGTGCTGAATGGTAATGTCGACTATTACGACGCGATAGCGCTTGCCGATATTATAGCTGAACAGGATGGGTTTTATTCGGAAGGCGGTGCAAAAAATATCGCGCGTAGAGACGGTATGGGGACTGTCATTCTTGAAGCAACAGAGGCTATAGGCAGGATCCCCGACCATTACGTACAGGCAATCGGTAGCGGCACCGGCGGCATAGCAGCATGGGAAATGAGCAGGCGTTTGCGGGAAGACGGAAGGTTCGGTAATCATACTATGCGATTGCATTTAGTTCAAAATACTCCTTTTACGATTATATCCGATGCATGGGAACATTCCTCGCCCGAACTTCTTCCAATGGATGAAAATGAAGCAAGAGACAGGATACATAAAGTGAGTGCTAGAGTATTGAGTAACCGCCGTCCTCCGTATTCAATTACAGGAGGAGTATACCATGCTCTAAAAGACACCCAGGGATTTACGTACACTGCTACGAATGATGAGGTAGAAGAATACGGAGAACTTTTCTATAATAATGAGGGTTGCGATCTCCATCCTGCCGCGGCGGTTGCTGTCGCAGGACTCCATAAAGCAGTCTCCACAGGGAACATTGCCAGAAAAGACATTGTCTTACTGAACATCACCGGTGGCGGTATTAAAAAGCTTGAGCAAGAGGGAAAGAAAGTCCCGCTAAAACCCGATATAGTATTTAATAAGGATGATATATCCGCTGATGCGGTTGCATCGAAAATCAATGAGTTTCGTGAAGCGAAATGCTTCAAGGAGGCACATAGATGACAGACCTGTTCGATAAATGTCTTACCGATTCCGGTTATTTCGGCTATTACCGGATCAACAGGGACAGGTATTTCACCCAGCCCGTTCTTGGCGGTACCCCGGCACCGCGAATGACGTTCCAGGGCAGGGAAGTCATCATGTGGGCAATCAACAACTATCTCGGGCTGGCTGACAATAAAGAAATAAAAGAGGTCGCCCGCAAAGCAGTAGAGAAATGGGGGACTTTCAGTCCGATGGGATCGCGTATGCTGACAGGCAATACCGAACAACATTTAGCTCTTGAAAAAAAGCTCGCCGGTTTTCTGCAAAAGCCTTCCTCCATCCTTTTCAACTACGGATATCTCGGTGTTATAGGCACGATCACAGCGCTGATCGATAAAAACGACCAGATAATAATAGACAGGCTCTCTCATGCATCGATGGTAGACGGTACCACACTCGCTTCTTACGGAAAAAGGTTCCGCGCATTTCAACACAACAATATGCATGACCTTGAAAATCAGCTTAAAGAAGCAAATCGTGACCGCAAAGGCGGGATTTTGATCGTTACTGAAGGTGTATTCGGGATGCGTGGAGACCTTGCCGACCTGAAAAGTATTTGTGAACTTTGCAAGAAGTACGAAGCCAGACTGTTTGTCGATGATGCACACGGGTTCGGTGTAATGGGTAAAAACGGACGGGGACTGGGAGAACATTTTGGTGTACAGGACAAGATCGACATCTATCTCGGCACATTTGCTAAAGCGTTCGCAGCAATCGGAGGCGTTGCCGCCGGCGAAGAAGCACCTATCGAGTATGTACGTTATAATGCCCGGACACAGGTATTTGCCAAGAGCCTCCCCCTGGTATATGTCGAGGTCCTCTCCGCTACACTGGACATTGTAATGAACAGCCCTGAAATCAGGGAGGAAATGTGGCGTATTACGGGTCTGCTCCAAAAAGGTCTGACCGAACTTGGATACGATATCGGTGATACACAATCGCCGATAACCCCCGTCTATGTGCCTGCAGGAGACCCGGAAACAGGCATGGCAATGATTAAAATGCTCCGTGAAGAATACGGGATATTTGTATCAGGTGTGACCTACCCTGTCGTGCCGAAAGGAGTAGTCCTTTTCCGCATGATCCCTACTGCATCCCATACTGAAGAGGATATAGCAAAGACGCTGTATGCATACCGTCAATTGAGAGACCGGTTGAAGCTCAATCTCTCTCTCAAGCCATCGAAAATGAACCGGTAGACACTAGTCTTTCACCCTGTTGAAAGAGAGCGTCCGAATCATCCAGTCCGGTAACGGCTTTGACGGATCCCGTTTTTGCAGGTTCAGATAAAGTCCCATTTTTTTTATAACCGGCAAACGGTGAGTCTCGACAAACTCTATTAAAGTCCCGTCGGCATCTTCGATATAACTGAAGTGTCCGGCAGCATCACCCATATCGAATGATTTGCTGCTGTCGACCGTAAAAGGAAAACCCGCCTCGGTACATATTTCGCGGAACGCTTCCATACCATGTATATCGAAACAGAGATGTATAAATCCCTGGTCCCCCCAATACCGGTCACCGAATATCTTTACAGGTTTCCTGGTAATACATTGAACGAGCTCGATCCGGCTCGGACCCATCAACCGGCTAAAGCTCCCTTTCCGTTGCATCGAATGAGCCAGCAGCACGCGGCGTACCTCGCTATCGCCTCCGGGGAGCGCAACAAGATCTTCGAATATCCCCTTCTCATCGTAGAGTACACGATCATATCCCAGTACATCCGAATACAGTAATCGCGACCTGTCGATATCGGTAACGCCGATCATACAACCGCATGCACCTCCCGTATCACCACCCTTGCGGGCAAACCATTCGTCGCTTTCAATTACCTGAACAATGTTGCCAAAAAGGTCTCTAATAAAGAAATGTCTCTCCTCAGCAGGATTTTCACTGATTGTACCGATGATCTCGACGCCACCGGAGAGAAGACGTTCGTATGTTTTTTCAACGTTTCGTGATTTGATTCGCGCCGCAAAAATGCCGAGATCGCCTACAGACGGCTGAAAAGACGGAGGCAGCGGATCCCGTTCCGTAAACTGCCATATTTCAAGGCCGCTCCCCCCCTGTAAGTTTATCGCGAGAACAGCACGACGCGACTGAGGTTTCCCGCCGGTATACCGTATCATATAACCGGCTTCTCCGCTGTCATCGAATGCGGAGACATCTATACTGAAATGTTTCCTGTACCATCTGAATGCGCTCTCCACATCAGGAACTCCGATGCCTATTTGCTGAATGCCGCTTATAATTACTCCGTCCATTCCGGTTATTGTAGCTTTCCTCGTACGTACAGTCAATAATAAGAATACTTCATTGTTAAAATTAGAATAAGACAACTGTAAAAATTGAAAAAATACTTACGGACTGGATACTACCCTGCATAAATAAAAAGGTGTAATGGAAGAAAAATCTTCCACTACACCTTAAGTTCAATGTATATCCATGCCCGGTATACCGGGTAGACTACGATACTTTTATAACCAGAGCAGCAGCCGTATCGCCCGCGGCGCAACCGGCAAAGAGGCCGAGTCCACCGCCGAGTTTTGCCAGCTCTTCTATGAGTTCGACCGTACACCGTGCGCCTGTCGGACCCTGCGGATGACCGAATATAAGAGAGCTTCCGTAATTATTAAAGATATCTTCAGGTATCTTCATCAGCCGTCCCATGATTATATCATTCACGGTAAACGGATTATGGGTTTTCACTGCTGCGAGGTCTTTCACCTCTATTCCTGCATTAGCCAGTGCCATTTGTGCTGCCGGAGTAACTGCAGCTGCCATTCTCGCTTTCTTGGCACGGGCATACCCGTAGCTCAACACCTGAATGGTGATATTTTTATCCTTGCTCAACTCTTTAGCGTTGTCCTTGGTAGTAACAATAACTCCCGCATTACCATCTGCCGGGTGTGTCTGTGCTCCTACACTTACGCATCCTCCCTCTACAGAAGTGCGCAGCGGTGCCATTCCTTCCGGAGTACACGGCGTTATACCTTCATCAGCGTCAACCAGTGTTACTTTCTTTTTGGAAACAGGGACTTCAACCGGAATCATATATCCTTTCTGAAATTCGCGGTCATTTGCCATGCTCATGAGATATTTCTCATAGCGGTCGATCATCAGAGCGTCGGATTCTTCTCTTGTGACACCGCCGTAATCTGCGGCAACGTTCTCCGCTGTCTGTACCATCGGCACGCCGCCATACGGATCACGATTGAAATTGTCCATCATCCAGTTCTCGGAAATAACTTCGGCGCCGGGTCCCAGCGGATTAGGCCATATTGCATGTTGTCCGTTTGAACAGCGATCTGCCGTTGCCACAAGGGCATTCTTATATATTCCTGCTTCAACACCGGCTACTGCAGTGTAAATAGCGGTAGCACTGGTTGCACAGGCCTGGCTGATCGTCGGTCCGCTGATTTTATCGTTGCCGATAAGCGCGCAATACCACGGATTGGCATAAAACCATGCCGGTTGAGGAATGGTTTGGCCATAAATTACTCCATCGAAAATGTCGGGAGTATAACCTCTCAATTCAAAGAATTTCTTGGTTGTGGTAGCCGCAAGTTCTATGGCATTAAGGTTCTGAAATGACATTTGCCACTTGGAAAACGGTGAAGACCAGTAACCTTTATATGGGATATAACTTTTGGTGAACATTAAGTACTCCTTGTTATGAATATTTACCGTACATGGTATATGTCCGCCCAACACATTTCAACGACATAGTATATAGTGCATCAATAAAAAAAGTCAAAGCTGCTTCGGTTCATGAATTAATCACCGGGAAAAATGAGAAATGTTGTTGACATATCCAATAGATATCTTACAATAAACAATACAGGAAGAGATTGAGCTGATCTATGTAAAGACCATAAATATCATTTATAGAGTCTTTCGCAAATAAGCCATTTTAACGACTGTAATCTACATAATTAAAGGCAATAAAATGAGTTTCGACTTCGATTCCGTTATCGACAGGCACAATACCAATTCAATGAAATGGGATTTCACGGATTCCTTCTTTTCAATGAAAGGTCTGCTCCCCATGTGGGTTGCCGATATGGATTTCAGAGCACCGGGCTCTGTTATCGATGCGGTGAAAAAGGTTGCCGAACACGGTATTTTCGGTTATTCGGGTATACCGGACTCATATTATGATGCCCTGATACAGTGGATGGAACACCGTCATCGATGGAAAATCAAAAGGGAATGGTCTGTCTTTACACCGGGTGTCGTGCCGGCGCTCTATATGCTTGTCCGCGCATTTACACAGCCGGGCGACCAGGTCATTGTTCAGACGCCTGTATACTATCCTTTTTTCAGTGCCGTACAAAATAATAACCGTGAACTGCTCGATAATCCGTTGCAACTGAAAGACGGGCGCTATTTCATGGACTTACATGATCTTGAGAACAAGCTGACACCGCGCACAAAGATGCTCATTCTCTGTAATCCGCATAACCCTATAGGACGGGTATGGAGCGAACAAGAACTTTATGACCTCGGCGAGTTGTGTTTAAAAAACAATATTCTGGTTGTTTCTGATGAGATTCACGAGGATATAGTATATCCCGGTTTTACGCACATACCGTTTCATTCAATCTCACGGGAGTTCGCTGATAACTGCGTGGTGTGCACCGGAGCAAGCAAAACTTTCAATCTGCCCGGCTTACAAGTCTCGAATACAATCGTTTCAAACAGGGATATCAAAGAACGTTTTCAAAAAGAAGTACAAAGCTGCGGCATTTTTTCACCGAATATCTTCGGCATTGCAGCTACGGAAGCGGCATATCGCCATGGTGAACCCTGGCTCACCGCACTGCTCGGCTACCTGAAGAAAAATTTTGCATTTCTTAAAGAGTTTGCGGCACAAAGAATACCGGGCTTAAAGGTAACAGAATTACAGGGTACCTATCTTGCCTGGCTGGACTTCAGAGATTGCGGCATTCCGCCGGATAAACTCGGCACCTTTGTACGTGAAGATGCCGGAGTAGGACTGGAAGCAGGCATTATATTCGGTTGTAAAGCGGAAGGTTTCGAAAGAATGAATATAGCCTGCCCCCGCTCTATTCTCGAAGAAGCACTTTTAAAGATTGAGAGCGCAATCAGAAGTATGAAATAGGGCTTGTTTCATAAGAAACAGGCTTTTATTTATTCTCTCCTCCTATAACACTGCTGATTGCGGCGCCTGACACATCGACTATCGCAGCCCCGCCATCTATAACAAGAACAGCTCCGGTCATAAATGATGAATCTTTGCTTGCCAGATAACTGAACATTCCGGCCATCTCATCGGGCACCGCAGCTCTTTTTAACGGTACAGGAGATGTAAAAAATTTAAATGCTCCTTCAATATCAGTGTTGAGAGCCTTGCTAAGAGGAGTAATCGATTGTTCCAGCATTTCTGTTCTTGTGGCTCCCGGGCATACGACGTTACATCGTATATTGTAACGGCCGTAGTCCAGCGCTACCTGTTTCGTAAGATGAATAAGCCCTGCTTTGGTCGCACAATACCCCGGCTTTTCAGGCAAGCAGACAAGACCGGCAAGAGAAGCAACATTTATTATAGACCCTCCCCCTATTTCGATCATGTGGGAAATTGATTCTTTCATGAGCAGAAAAGGCCCTGTGAGATTGACCTCGATCATTTTTCTCCATATGGCTGGATCGAAGTCCAGTACAGCACCTGAATCATCCGCGGCAGCATTATTAACAAGTACGTCAAGCCTGCCGCCGAACTTGATTGTCGTGCTCACCATGCGTTTAATGTCTTCATGACTGGATACATCGCCCGCACATGTCATCACCGATCCTTCGGGGAGAGAATGAGCAATTTTATCCAGCATTTCCTTTCGCCGTCCCGTAATACATACCTTCGCCCCTTCCGAGACATACCGCTTTGCAACAGCCGCCCCGATACCTGAACCTCCACCCGTAACAAGTGCAACTTTTCCTTCCAGTTTCATTTTGATAACTCCTTACCTGTAAAATTATTGTTATTACATCTAATGATAAATACCAGAACTATTGAGAGCATCAAGACAGACCAGCCGCATTAACAAAAAGTCAGAGCGTATATTATAAAAAGTAAAGGATGTTCAGCAGTATTGTACTACACGTCCTCCCGCAAGTATAGAAGCTTGTGTAGAAAAAACGTGCATAATACACCGTTGACCATACAACTATGAAAGGAATGCAATATACCTTTCATAACCCGACTGTGATACACTGGACTATCGGATATGCTTAAGTAAAGGAGGAAGCGGGCAATGGTAGACAATAAGCTGGCGGCAGCATGCGGACTTTACTGCGGAACATGCGAGTACCTGCACAAACGATGTGAAGGGTGCGGGTATATACAGGGTAAACCTTTCTGGACCGTACAGATGGAGATTGCTTCCTGTCCGCTCTACGATTGCTGTGTCAATAAAAAACACCGGGAACATTGCGGACTGTGTGATGAGCTTCCCTGTTCCCTTTTCCTCGAAATGCGCGACCCTTCGTTAAGCGATGCCGAAGCGGAAAAATCGCTAAAAGCAAGACAGGAAGCCCTTCTGAGAAGAGGAAAAATCGGTACGCAGAACTGGCTCGATGAAATAGCGAAGTAGCTGGTGATATTCAGGCTCTTTTTACCGGTTACTTTATAATCTCGCTTATTTTGCACGCAATACCGTATAATGTGACACACTGTTAAACAAACCCGAAGTATTTTGTAATAATGGCATCACGCGGCATCGTTCTCATTAATACAAATGTATCCAGTCCGCCGGTAAGTCCGGTAGGCCTGGAATATGTAGGTGAAACTCTGGTCGACGCAGGTATTCCTCTTACTGTCATCGACCTTTCATTTGAAGCCGATTGGAAAACGGCAATCCAGCGTGAGTTAAAAGCCATCGACCCTGCAATCATTGGGATATCTGTACGCAATTTCGACGATTCTTCTTTCGTTAGCAGGCAATTGTTTCTGCCGTGGGTAAAAGAAGTAGTTGAAGAAGTCCGCAGTCAGTCGAAATCATTCATCGTGCTCGGTGGTGTCGGCTTTTCCGTCAGTCCCATTGCAGCACTCGATTATATAGGGGCTGATGCAGGCATCGCGGGGGACGGCGAAGATGCAATACAATCGCTTTACAGGTGTCTAACAGAAAACGAAGATTATTCCAACCTGCCTAACATTGTTTACCAGAGAGACAACGGGATCGTTTGCAATGAAAGGGCATATGTCGACCTCGAATATGCTCCTCCTCCCAGACGTCGTCTTTTCGATAACAGGCGATACGAGCAAACAGGGGCAATGGTGGGAATTGAGACCCGCCGGGGATGCACGGGAAAATGTATCTTCTGTGCGGACCCTCTGGCAAAAGGCAACTACATACGGCTCAGGCCGCCGGAAAAAGTGGCGCAGGAATTTAACGACCTGTTGAGCCAGGGAGTTTCCTGGTTCCATATGGCGGACAGTGAATTCAACGTTCCCTTTGAACATGCCAAAGATATATGCCGGGCGATAATCGATGCGGGGCTGGGCAGGAAAATACACTGGTATACCTATGCGTCGCCTGTCCCTTTTGACCGCGAACTGGCACAGCTCATGAAACAGGCCGGTTGCGAAGGTATTAACTTCGGAATGGACTCGTTGCACGATGAACAGCTCGGGAGATTGCAAAAAAGACATACAGCCGCAGATATCGAGCGGCTGATGGAAATACTCAATATACAGAAGCTCAACTATATGGCGGACCTTCTCATAGGCTGCCCGGGAGAGACCGAA
>CAZAIO010000074.1:0-12872 GCA_964485235.1 uncultured Dehalococcoidales bacterium | reverse complement strand
CCTTGCTGCTGCCTCCCGTAGGAGTCAGGGCCGTGTCTCAGTCCCTGTCTGGCTGATCGTCCTCTCAGACCAGCTACTGATCATCGCCTTGGTGGGCCGTTACCCCAACCAACTAGCTAATCAGACGCAAGCCCTTCTCCAAGCGCCCGAAGGCTTTCATTAACAGCCTTAAAGCCGTTAACACATGCGGTATTAGCCTGCCTTTCGGCAAGTTATTCCCCACTTGAAGGTAGGTTACTTACGCGTTACTCAGCCGTTTGCCACTATCTGTTAAACCTTACGGATCAACAAACCGTTCGACTTGCATGCATCAAGCGCGCCGCTAACGTTCATTCTGAGCCAGGATCAAACTCTCAACAAAAAAACCTTCCTTCCACTATTCAGTTGTTAATGTACTGTTTTTTAAGACTAGACAAGCATAATAACACAATTAGATTAATCATGTCAATGGGTTTTCAGGTTTGTAACATTCGATTTTATCTGCACCCGTAAAAAAATTGCTTTGTCTCTTTATTGCTTTCGTTATTAATAACACAGGCCTATGATTCTACCAATATATTATAAGCCGGTCAATTATACGGAGATAACGAACTCTACGTTTGTAAAATTATTCGAAACTGTGTTATAGTTGCTTCACGAGCATTATAACGTAACCGCTAGGGGTGCTTAGATATTAATCTAAGGCTGAGACTTCGCTAAGACGGAGAACCCTTGAAACCTGATATTGGTAATGCGATCGTAGGGAAGCGGTAATTTACCAAGGGTCTGCTGCTTAGCATATGGCTCTTGGTTTTTTTTTGGGGAGAGGAATAATGACGCAAATTGAACTCGCCAGACAGGGTATAATCTCCAGTCAGGTAAAATATGTCGCAAAAAAAGAAAATATAGCTGAAGAGATTTTACAACAATCGATAATCGATGGACATATCGTTATACCTGCAAATAGTAATCACGTTCATCTTGTACCGTGTGGAATTGGTAAAGGATTAAGTATAAAGATTAATGCAAACATCGGAACATCCTCTGATTACAATACTCTGGACAAAGAACTTGAGAAACTTCGTGTTGCCGTCGAGTTTGGCGCAGATACTGTAATGGACCTTAGTACCGGTGGCAATATCACAGCGATACGACAAGCGATTATCGCGGCAAGTAGCGTACCAATAGGTACTGTTCCGATATATCAAGTTGGAATTGCTCAGATTGAACGACAGGAAGCTATCGTTGAAATGAGTATCGATGCTTTATTCGATGTTATTGAACAGCAGGCACGGGAGGGTGTCGATTTTATGACTGTACACTGCGGTGTTACTCTTGCAGCACTTGAGCGGTTAAGACGGCAGCATAGAGTGACTGATGTAGTTTCACGCGGTGGAGCATTCCTTATCGGTTGGATGATCCACAATGAAAAGGAAAACCCACTTTATGAAAACTTCGACAGACTTCTGGAAATTGCACATCGTTATGACATTACCCTGAGCCTTGGTGACGGAATGCGCCCAGGAAGTCTTGCAGATGCGACTGATCGTGCTCAGATAGAAGAACTCATTACACTTGGCGAACTTGTTGAAAGAGCTCGTGCCGCAAATGTCCAGGTTATTATTGAAGGTCCCGGCCATCTCCCTCTGGACCAGATTACAGCAAATGTGCAATTAGAAAAAAGTATATGCCGCGGCGCACCTTTTTATGTCCTTGGCCCACTGGTCACCGATATCGCTGCAGGATACGACCATATTACCGGTGCTATAGGAGGTGCTATAGCAGGAATATCGGGAGCCGATTTTCTGTGCTATGTTACACCCGCAGAGCACCTCTCTCTGCCTGACGTCGAAGATGTAAAAAGAGGAGTAATTGCATCCCGTATAGCAGCTCATGCGGCTGATATTGTAAATAACGTACCCGGTGCTAGAGAGCGGGATAAACAAATGGCTCTTGCAAGAAAAAGACTTGACTGGGATACACAGGTCTCATTATCTCTCGACCCTGAAAAAGTGCAAACAGTTCATAATAAATATAAAACGGAAGGCCGTGCTTGCAGTATGTGTGGTAAATACTGTGCCATGGAATTAATGGAAAAATATCTGGGTATCACCACCAACAAATGCTAGAAAAGATACCTTAATTTCTATCGGGGCACATATTTTCAGGAATACACTGTAAACAGCTTCCACAATCTCTCCAGTTGTAAATGATAATACGTTATTTAAAACGGTGCTTTTTCCTGCTATTTACCACCAACCCTCTTCGCCTCTTAATAATTTTTTATAAAGTTTATCAGTAAGAAACGCATTGGTATGTATTTCGTCATCATAGTACTTTGTTTCTATTACATATTCCCGTTGCGGCATCGAAGGTTCATATTTTTTTGATGCGATACTGAATGTCCACCAGTTTCCGGCATATGTTGCCAGAGGAGCTGTATAGAGACCTGCGATTTCAAAGATACTTCTAAGTCTCTTTTGTACATTCATAACAAATTGTCGATGAAAGTGAAGCGATTCCGTTTGAATCGCCATAATTCCGTCTTCACTTAAAACAGAATGTATATCGTTAAAAAATTGTTCTGAAAAAAGGACCTGTGCCCCGCCTACCGGGTCGGTCGAATCTATTAATACAATATCGAATTTGTTTCCAGTCTGTTTTACAAATTGTGCACCGTCCATCTCCAGTACGTTTACCCGTGCATCCGAATACCCACAGGCAATTGTCGGCAAATAGCGTTTCGATATTTCAACAACCTCTTCATCAAGTTCAACTACCTGCACGGTTTTAACCGATTCATGTTTCAGTACTTCCCGGAGGGTACCACCGTCTCCACCACCTATGATCAAAACCGATTGTGGTTTCGTATGAGCGTGAAGTGCTACATGAGAAAGCATTTCATGATAGAAAAATTCGTCCCGTTCCGTGACCTGAACTACACCGTCCAGAACCAGAATTTTACCGAAATCTTCACTATCCAGTATAAGAATTTCCTGGAATTTGCTCTTTCCTGAATACAATATATTATTTATCCTGTAAGAATAGTGTATAGGGGAAAAAGGATCGCTCTCATGAAACATTTTATCGTTCAAATCCAGACTCCTATATTATGTAAATTTCCGGAATTGGTGCGCCGCCAAAATTCGATGCATATGCTGTAGTGTATGCACCGGCAGACAGGATCAATACTCTGTCCCCAATCTCAACGTCCGGTAATAATACAGTTTTATCTATAACATCCATGCCGTCGCATGACGGCCCGGCAACGATCCATTTGTATAACCGCCCTGAATGTTTAGCTACATATGGATATTTAATACCGCCGATGCTCTCCATCAGTCCGTTAAAAATACCGACATCGAGGTATAACCATCTCCTTCCATCTCTTACAGCTTTCGCAATGACTGAAGCAACCATAGTCCCGGCATGTCCCACCAATGCCCTTCCAGGCTCAACTAAAATCTCTTCGATACCGGGTATTCTTTTTTTTACATTACTGAGGATTGTCATAGCGAACTCATCGAGTTCAGGAATAGATTTTCTATACTGCACAGGAAATCCACCACCCATATTAAGAGATTTCAAACCGATATCGTGACGGGCAGCCAGGTCCCATGCAAAACGAGCTGTATCTATTGCATCAAGCCATGTCCCCGGCAATGTACATTGGGAACCTACGTGGAAGCTTAAGCCCCAGGGAATCAGTCCTGATTCCCGTGCTTTTATAAAAAGTAATGCGCTTTCATCGGCACTTACACCGAATTTTCTTTCGAGCGGCCATTCGCTCCCTTTATTCGACACTACTATCCGAACTACCAGTTTACTTCCCGGTGCATGTTTTGCGATGCTTTCTATCTCAGTCATACAATCGGCAGTAAAATACCGTATACCTTTACTGTACGCCGCTTTTATGAAATCAGGCGTTTTTATTGTTCCTGCGGAGATCATTCTTGACGGATGAATATCGAGACTTGATGCCAGTTCAAGTTCACCCAGTGAAGATATCTCGAAATTACCCTGATTATCCTTCAAAATTTCAACAATGGACCTGTGCGGATTAGCTTTGACTGCATAATAGACGTTTTTTATGCCGAATAATCTTTGAAATGCTTTCAGCGCGTGTATTATTCTATCCGACTCCATTACCATATACGGTGTAGAATCTTTCAAACAGGCAATACGTTCGTTATATACAGTATTGTTCACAGATATTTCCATCGTTAAATTATTTGTTCTTGTCCTTAATTTTGTTGCTGCAATAAACGGGAAGTATAACATGCAAATTATTATTTGAGAAATTATATTCCTGAGCTATTAATTATCACGTATTTTGAGCTGTTTTTATAAAAATAGAATTAAAACCAGGGGCATTAGTACTTTATTTTTTTTTATTTAATTTAAATAAATAGTGTCACTTATGTGTTAAAATGAACAGCTATACGATGGAAAGTAGTCTGAGCATAGGTAAACTTTTTGGCATACCCATACGAATCCATTTTACCTGGTTCTTTGTATTCATTTTAATCACCGTTACTTTGATCGCCTATTTACCTGCACCGGCCCCCTATATATTATGGTACCGGATAATCGGCGGAATAATCGCCAGTCTGTTATTTTTCGTGTCAATTATTATTCATGAGCTTGCCCACAGTCTTATTGCTATAAAAAACAAGATCCCGGTAAAGGATATAACACTTTTTATGTTCGGCGGTGTATCGCATATCGACAAAGAGGCGAACAACCCGTCAATTGAAATACTGATTGCACTTCTAGGCCCTCTCGCAAGCATCACTATTGCAGCTATTTATTATGGAATATCTTTTGCATTGTCGAATTTTGATATATTACTCTCTACATTTGCACTCTGGCTTGCTTATATGAACGGATTTATGGCTTTATTCAACCTTATTCCCGGATTTCCACTTGACGGAGGCAGGATATTACGGTCCATTATATGGCGCAATACCGGTAATTATTTAAGAGGTACCCGCACCGCTACTCTGGTCGGTCGTATTGTGGGATATATTTTTATTATCGGCGGCCTTTGTTTTATGTTCATAACCAATAGATGGATATTCGGATTATGGTTTGCTTTTGTTGGCTGGTTTCTGGAAACATCCGCAATAGTGAGCTACCGCGAAGCATCACTTCGCGATGCCATCCATGGTTTTAAGGCAATCGATTTGATGGATACAAATTTTCCTTCAACCACTCCTAATACGAGCATACAACAAATCATTAACCTTTCCATGCTAACGAAGGGTATCAAATGGTTTATGGTAGTATCTGATCACAAGCTGGATGGACTTATCTCTTTGAAGCACATAAAGAATATCCCGCAGAACCAATGGCAATCGACCACAGTAAAAGATGCAATGATATCTAAGAATTCTCTTTTCACGGTTCACCCGTCCCATGAAGCTCTTTCAATACTGGAAAATATGGAAAAAATGAGTATCCTGCATGTTCCAGTAGTAGAAGACGATAAAATCATGGGCGTTATTTCATATGAGGACCTTCTCCGGCTTCCGAAAATCCGCTCTGACCTCAAGATGCACAAACAACAATAAATACGGCTTGTTTCTGCCTTCGTATGATATTGGTCATCAGTATTCAATTCCTGACCGGCCCAACTAAACCCATTTCTTATCGTAATAAATACCTAACATTCCATTTCAAAACAACCAGTACAGCTTCATAGTACTTTATAACCATATGTAATGTTACTAATGTGCTATTTACTCACCACGTTCAAAATAAGATACTGGGTGTATCTGTATGGGTGGAGGTTTCAGTATCAAGAAGATATTAAAACTAACGAATATATCCTTCATAAAGACGTATATTATATATTCTTCCGGCAGCTAGACAGTAGATAGGGCTGACCATCAGCATGTATAAATATGTATTGGAAAGAGCTAAAGATTCACTATAAGAATATTTTTATTTTCCTGCTTGCTGCGTTTACCGTAGCACTTCCCTTTTATGGTCTCGTTATAACGGGAAATGTACTCGCCGGTGATAACGATACTCCTCTGGAAACTGAGATAATTCAAGCGAGTACATCGGGGAATATTACTGCGCCCGGCTTTTCATTCCCGATCCATGACGGATGGCCCGTTTCTTTTGATTTCGGAAAATTATCCGACTATGGTCTGTGTCTGGGCGAAACTTTTGACGTTAAAAAAAATACACCGGTATATTCCTCGGGCAACGGAATCGTGAAATTCGCCGGCTATACCATGACATACGGGATGACAGTTATAATCGAACATTATACAGGTGACGAACATGTATGCAGTCTATATGGTAATCTGGACGAAGATATCCAGATTGAAATAAATCAACCTGTAGCACTAGGTCAGTTCATTGGTGTTGTAAGCGATACTGAGGTAAATACACAAGAAGTATCTGATATCGCCTATTTATACTTCGCGATAAAAAAAGGAGCATATGAAAATATAAACTCGTTTCCGGCATATGATCCTCCGGGAGATATTACTCAGTGGTACAATCCGTCTGAATTCATTTCACTGCATACTTATCCCTGTGACAGGACACTGGTCAGCCCGTCCGATGGTCCGTATCAGAACAGGCTATACTGGCTTCAGAACCAAAAGCTTTATTATGTGATCGACAAAACCAATACACTCTCTCCTTTCACGGTACTCGACGAGATGTCGTCAGTTCCCGGCTGGACCGGGGACGCCATAATTAAATCATCGTCATTTTGTCTCAGCTTGTATGAAGGCTGGCCCGATGGCATTTCGGATTTTATTTCAAGTGAATTCGGTTCGAACGGACTGCTGATAAGCCCTTATAGAAGCGATGATGTATATCTTATCGTAAATAATAGAAAATCATGTTTTCCGGATAATACGATTATTGAATATCCCGCCTTTGATTGTGATGACATAATAACAGTTACGGACAATATTGTAGAGCATTTCGAGAATATATCAGATGACGCTGAACTGTCAGATATAGCCGGCACAGTGGAAGTCTCCTCCGGGCAATCATTTGCTCTTTCTATTGAAATGTTGAATACGGGAACTTCTATATGGGACCATCGACTACAATATGGACTGGCCCTTATCTCAGGACTTGACTCTTTCCCGGGAATTGTACGGCAAATCGATATCACTCCTGAAAACGGAGGACCTATATACCCGGGCGATACATGCCTGTTTAATACTGGTGAGATAGTCTCCCCATCATCACCCGGAATATATAGTATCGTTTTTCAGATGAAGCAAGGACAGGACAATGTTTTTGGCAAAGTCGCCAAATTTACTATTGAGGTGAAACCCGTCAATAGTCCGCCTGAAATACCCGCAAAACCTTCGGGGCCCCCATCCGGTATAATCGGCACTGCATATACTTATCAGTCCTGTTCTTTCGATAAAGAGAACGATCGCCTGAAGTATGTCATCGATTGGGGAGATGGCATTATAACCGAATCCGATTTTATGGAAAATAATGTTCCGGTTGCGCGAACACACATATG
Organism: uncultured Dehalococcoidales bacterium; assembly: GCA_964485235.1. Lineage (GTDB taxonomy): Bacteria > Chloroflexota > Dehalococcoidia > GIF9 > UBA5629 > CAZAIO01. Next base: position 5,383 of record CAZAIO010000074.1, on the reverse strand, counting down.
GCATGATCCGGGCACCTACCAGATACGTGTTAAAGCGATAGATACATCATGGAACAGCACTGACTGGTCTGTTCCGGCAGTTATTGTCATTAATGCACCGGTCAACAACCCGCCTGATACTCCGCTGCCGGTATCCGGAACTCTCTCAGGTTATACAGACACACTTTACACATATTCAACATCATCCACAGATATCGATGGTAACAGAATAAAGTATGTCTTCTATTGGAACGATGATACAACATCAGAAACCGGATACTTTGATTCTGGAGCAACCGGTGTTGCGACGCATTCATGGAATAATCCGGGACAATATTCTATTAAAGTTATGGCAAGGGACAGTCAATCAGCTATATCGTACTGGTCGACAGGGAAGACAGTTACCATTTATTCCAGACCTTCGACACCGTCAACACCGGAAGGTCGGGATACAGGTTTCACGGATATATCCTATGAATATACAGCAATTACATCAGACAAAGATAGCGAAGAAATAAAATATCTATTTGATTGGGGCGATAATACCATGACCGAGACTGATTATATTCGTTCCGGTACACCGGTATCAATATCGCATTCATGGAACAGCAACGGTACATATGAGATCAGGGTACAGGCTATAACAATTGATACGTCGTCAGCATGGTCAGCGCCGAAACAGGTTATGATCATATCTCCCCACAGCCTTGATCCCACAACTCCCACTCTTCAATCCCCCGTTGATAAAGGCATTGTCACCGGTACTTCAATTACCTTTGAATGGAACACGGTAACGACTGCTACCAGGTATATACTTGAAGTCAACAGCAGTGAATCATGGGATATCGATAATAGGGTATATTATGTCAATGTGAATTCCAATACAATTACACTCAATGATTTTCCAAACGACGGAACGACATATTACTGGCGCGTGAGAGCAGGTAATGCCACAATTTGGAGTTCATGGTCATTAACCAATTCCTTCATAAACATTGAGCAACCATCTGCTCCGGATATTGTAAGCCCTGAACCGGGCGATGTCATCGGCATCCCCACAGTCACTTATTCATGGGATGAAGTAGAAGGAGCAAACAGGTATTTAATCGAAGTTAATACTCAGTCATCATGGAATATGCAGACGCGCAAACTCTATAAAATTGTTGAAAATGCTACGGAATATATAGACTCAGGATACTCATTACAGAATACAACATATTATGTGCGTCTACGTGCCGGAAACGATTCTGACTGGAGTGTATGGTCCCCTACTTGTGTATATACCGTTGCATCGCCCCTGCTGGTATTACCCGAAAGCGGAGCACAGATTGCAGGCAGTTCAATATTATTTAAATGGTTGCCTGTTGCCAGTGCGACAACATATTTATTGGAAATCAACTCGGACCCCGGATGGGACCCTTATACCAGTATCTTCAATGAAATTGTAGGAAATGTAGATGAATACATTGTATCCGGATTTAAAGAGGACGGGACGGTCTATTACTGGCGGGTAAGAAGCAGCAACGGCTCGGAATGGAAAACATCTTCTGAAACCTGGAGTTTTATCAATATCCGTGCCCAAATACCGTCATCGCCAACAATAATATCGCCGGAAGACGGGACTACTGTTAACGGAAATACTATTACATATAAATGGGAAGCCAAAGAGAACGCCGATAGATATCTTCTTGAAGTAAACACCGATAAGGACTGGGACTCCCGGAAATGGAAACAACTTAAAGATGTGGGGAATGTTACCGAATATACAGATAACGGCTATTTAAACGACGGCACATATTATTACTGGCGTGTGAGAGCAGGTAATGAAACCGGGTGGAGTACTCCTTCAGAAAGTTTCTGCTTCATCAATTTCGGACTGCCTGCTCCTGTACCGGTAGAGCCGGCAGATGAATCTACGTTATCCGGCAAATCTACACTGGTAAAATGGAAAGCCGTAAAAAATGCCCAATACTATTTTCTGGAAGTTAACAGCGATGAATTATGGAACTCGAAGAACCGGTTTTTCTATAAAATCGTTGGTAAAACAACATCACAGAAACTAACCGACTTGCCCAATGACGGTACCGAATATTACTGGAGAGTTAAAGCAAGCGATGGTTCTCATTGGAGCGCATGGTCCGAACCATGTAGTTTCATAAGCGGACTCGTGGGCAGTTTGACAGCTCCGTCGCTTGCTGCACCGCTGGATAATGCTTCTATAAAAAGCAATACCGTCATATATTCCTGGTCGGCAATCACTAATGCGAACCAGTACTGGCTGGAAGTAAATTCTGATTGCGTTACCTGGAGCAGAAAGACCCGTAAATTCTTTGGCAATGTCGGCAATGTACAAACATACACGGATAGCGGGTATACGAATGACGGAACGATATACTACTGGAGAGTACGGGCCGGCAATGATGCGAACTGGAGTACATTTTCCGAAGTGCGCTCTTTTACTAACTGGTAACAACTATAAGTCGTAATACGAATATCACGCACTTAACTCCACATCCTGTTCTACATGATTTTACTTGCAACATAGAACTATTGCAGGTAAAGTAATAGAACTATTTTTCTTACTCCTTAAAATGGAAGTATTATAAAATCAGGCGTTATGAAAAAGACCGGATATTCAACAGATAAGCACATGTCATTTGCCACAGGCGAACGTATGGTTCCCACTTTCTGCTCGATGTGTGGCCCGTCGATGGGATGCGGTATTAATTGCTATGTGAGAGATGGCAAACTGGTACGCATTGAAGGGATGAAGGAATCCCCGATCAATAACGGGAAGCTGTGTCCGAAGGCATATGCCTCGGTCCAATGGCTTTATTCACCGCAACGTCTGAAATACCCTTTAAAAAGAACAGGTGAAAAGGGTGAAGGTAAATTCGAGAGGATTACCTGGGATGAGGCGGTTGATATTATTGCGAACAGGCTCCTCGAACAAAAAGAAAAGTTTGGCCCTGAATCTCTCGCTATCTTATCCCCTCAACATCGTTCCTATAAGGATTATTTTATCAGGTTTCTAACAGTGCACGGCAGTCCGAATTATGGACACAGTGGCATCTGCGCTATACAGAGAGCTTTCGCATTTGCTTACACTACCGGATACCCTCTTCTTGGCGTAGGAGGACCGGACTTTGAGCACTCCGATGTAATTATAGTCTGGACTGCGAATCCGGTTTATGCAAGTACTCCTATGGGCACCATTAAAAGAATACTGGACGCTAAGGAAAGAGGGGCAAAGCTGGTGGTTATCAAACCGGAGATGCAACCGGACGCTGCCAAAGCTGATATGTGGGTCCCAATCCGGCCCGGTACGAACGCGGCACTTGCACTGGGCATGCTCAACGTGATCGTTAATGAGCACCTGTACGATGCTGAGTTTGTATCACGATGGTGCTACGGTTTTGATAAGCTCATCCCGCATATACAGAAATATACGCCGGAGTGGACGGCAGAAATTACCGGTTTACCGGTCGAACAGGTCCAAGAGCTGGCACGGTTGTATGCAAACGCAAAGTCGGCTTGCATACTGGCAGGCAACGGGTTCGACCAGAATGTAGACTCCAATAATGCCGTACGTGCAGTGGCTATTCTTATGGCAATAACCGGGAACATCGATAGACCGGGGGGCAATATTATTCCTGCCGGCAGCGAAATGCCGGCATTAAAACCTGTAAGACCAGTAGAAAAATATACAAAGGATTTAGTCGACAAGATGGTAGGCCCCGAGTTTCCAGCATTTTTCCAGCCCTTTGTTGAAGGCATTTCCTCAGCCTACTATCGTTGTCTCGACAGCGTAATTACAGAGAAGCCCTACCCTGTTAAAACGATAATCGCGCCGGGAACTCAACCTGCGGTCATTACACGGAACTCGCGCAGAGTGATTGAAGCATTGAAAAAATTAGACTTTTTTGTAGTTATAGACGTAATGCAGAACTCTTCAATGCCCTGGGCAGATATAGTTATTCCTGTTACTACCATGTATGAGTCCGACCATCCGTTTGAAGCAAGAGGCAACTGGATCATGGCACGAAATAAAGTAGTAGAGCCTCTTGGAGATTACAAGTCAGACTATCAGTTCTGGCTGGACCTTGCTGTCCGGATGGGCTATGGAGATGAATTCTGGAACGGCAGCATGGAAGATTGCATGAACTACCAGTTGGAGAACTTCGGGATGACAATAGACGAACTTCGGTCTCATCCTACCGGCATCGTTTTTGGGATGAAGCCCGAAGTATATGAAAAATACGACCAGATATTCTCCACCGCTAGTCCGCAGCTCGATAGTGCTCCGTACCTTCCTCAGGGCAAAGTGGCAATATATAACACCACGTTCGAAAAGTACGGGTTCAACCCGCTTCCTGAATGGGTGGAACCACCTGAGAGCCCCACAGCTACGCCGGAACTGCTGAGTAAATATCCCCTTATATTTTTTGATACGCATACATCCGATGTATATCATCACGCATGGTTGCGCAATATCCCTTATCTCAGGGAGGTCCAGCCATACCCCTGGATACATATTCATCCCGATACTGCCAGAGCACGCGGTATAGAGGACGGCGACTGGGTAATTGTCGAATCTCCTCATGGCTGGATAAAATTAAAAGCAGTTTACGTTCCCGGAATACGACCTGACACAGTAATGGGCCTTCATGGATGGTGGCAGGGTTGTGATGAGCTCGGCTTACCCGACTACTCGTTGACAGACGGTGGAGCGAATGTAAATATACTCTACAGCACTGATCCGCAAAAAGCATTCGATCCGCTCGTAACAGCCCAGCCGAAGCAAACGCTTGTGGAGGTAAGGAAAGCCGAATAATAAAATGATTCTTATTGAGAAAGGTTTCCTGTAAATATTTATGCAATACGGTTTTTATTTCGATGAAGGCAGATGTATACAATGCCGTACATGCGAGCTGGCATGTAAAAGCGCTCACGATATTGAACCCGGTGTGAAATGGCGAAACGTTGTCGAAACGTGGAGCGGCAAATATCCTGATATCGTCAGGACGTTTTTTTCGCTGTCCTGTATGCATTGCGAGAATCCTGTATGCAAGGCAGCTTGCCCGACCGGAGCAATTAGTAAACGAGAGTCTGATGGCATCGTAATAATTGACCGTTCTAAATGCAATGGATGCAGGGAATGTCTTTCGGCATGCCCCTATAATGTCCCGCAGTTCGGTAAAGACGGTATAATGCAGATGTGCGATTTCTGTACGGGAATCGGACAGGAACCTGCCTGTTCAGCTTCATGTCCCGCCGACGCGCTTTATTCCGGCAATCTCAATGACCTCAAAGAAATGGCAAAACAAAAAGGTAAATCTATAAAAGAAATGGACGGTATTACAGGACCGTCCATCTTCATTGTTGTCTGATAAAAATGGCTGGG
>CAZAIO010000073.1:0-12976 GCA_964485235.1 uncultured Dehalococcoidales bacterium | reverse complement strand
TTCGGGCAAAGTACAAGGGTAGCTGCCGAAGCGTTCGGCAAGCGATTCAAGGATGAAGAGGTAAAATCCCGGTTCAATGATGCCGGAAATGCTGCCGAGGAGTTCGGTAGAAGCGTGGCAGCTTTATTCAGAGAGACCAGAGAATCTGGTAACGAAAAAGAAAGACCCACAGAGTAATTATACCGGCACATCACAACAGGGCGACCGAAAGTCAATGTCGGTCTCAATTTTATTCGCCATCGGAAATCGCCTTGTAAAAGTCCGCTATTTCCTGCGGTGTGGAATAGATATTTTCGGGAAGAAGCAATGTTATTTCCGGACCAAGCATATTAAGACCTTCCCGGCATTCCTTACGAAATAGCCCTGCCTGCCAGTCAATACATGCATGCGGTCTGCAATAATGGATTGTGCAGGTAGCTTTATTCGTTGTTTCTTCTATCTTGAGAAACGGACAATGGTCTTCATCGTTCTGGAGAATGGAAATCGCTTTTTCGGGAATGGTACGGACGAATTTCCGGATAAACTCATCCTTGCTTAACGACAGCTCGGCTGCGATCCTTTCTATCTCTTCCTGAGTGACTTTAGGCCTGTAGCGCATGCAGCAGACGCCGCACCGGAAGCATTCTACAGTGATGTCTTTATTACCGATAGTATGCCGGGAACCGTCTTCCATTACCAGATAATTCATACCGGTCCTTTTATATCATAAGGATGACTTATCTGTCATCAGCGACATTATGGCTGGTAATATGTCTGCATATTGTCCGGGAATCTTATTATGTGTATCCTGCGTTGGAAGTAAAAGTTCGTGCGATATTAGAAGTATACATCTCATATAGGTAATCGTATCATTGTACAGACGATTTACTGCCGGATATGATTTATTTTGTTTAGTTACATAGCAGAACGCCAGTCCGTCGGGATATATCGAAAAAGCAATACACTATCGCAGGAACATGTTTTCCGGCCGTGTATCAAACTGTACGCTGCAAATGGGACATTGGAATATCACTCTTGATATCGAAATTCCCGATCGTTCTATCCGGTGTACGGCAGATTCATGTCCTTCCGAAGGACAACACGCATAGATGGAGCGATAGTAACCTGTAGACTTGTCGGGAACCGTGAGACGACCTGCGGCCAGAGTCTGCTTTATCAGAACAATTTCGCTTTTTGTACCCATAGCTATGCCTCCTGTAGAGCAAACGACGAGTAAAGAGAGATGTATTCAGTTTATCTATTATTGCATCATCATACCAGCAAATCAATAACTTTTATTACCGGCGAATTTCGTTTCCTCTTTCTTTTATGAGCGGAGATATAGCCTTGAATTCAGGTGTACCGGCTTTTTCCAGCAGCTGGAAGACAATTGTTTCCACCGAGGTGATTACGGCCCCGGCGCTGCTGAGTGAATTGAGCGCGCTTTTCCAATCAGACTTGAAACGTGAACACGTGGCATCTAACGGAATATGAACCTTATATCCTTTTTCGAGGAGATCGAGAGCGGTCTGTAAAACACAAACATGTGTTTCGATTCCCGAGATAATAACCGTACCAAGCTGAAAAGCCTCCATTTTTTCCCGGAATGACGGTTCCCGCCAACAGCTAAACACGACTTTATCTATCGGATTATACCTGTCCCCCATGTTTTTCCGGACCGATTCACACGTAGCGCCAAGCCCATTGGGATATTGCTCGGTTACTATAGTAGGAATATCGAATATTTTCAATGAAGAGATCAACAGGTTGTTATTCTTTTCAATGAGCGTTATTATCGGTTCTTCCATTGCAGACATAAGCTGTGTCTGAAGGTCTATAATAACACAAATAGTACTGTTACGCTGTAAGGTAAAGCGATCGTCATATTTCATATTTTCTCGTCCTTGAGTGATTATTTATAGCACCTGATACTATACGGGGCACACGATAAATTAGTCAAGCTACGAGGATATTATTTTAAAACGATTCGTACATATCCGCGGCATTGTGCAGGGAAGATTTTACTGTCCTTCAAGGATCGTGTAGTTTCAATATACTGTATTTACAAATGAAGCAGTTCGTGGCAATATGGATATCGTAAATATTGCGTGTAATATATCAAACTATATCCCAGTAGTTCCAATATGCGAAACAAATACTGGCCATTTATTCGACAGAAAGTATTACGGGTGCCCCATATTACGTCATGGCGGATTCCACTTACGGAACCTGAAGAGACTAAAACGGGCGGGATCTCTCCTTTTCTTATCATCGTAGGTTTCGCAGGTATAATCGCACTCGGGACAGTGCTTCTTATGTTTCCTGTAGCCACTGTAACAGCAAAGGAAGCTCCTTTTATTGATGCGTTATTCACATCGACTTCTGCTGTATGTGTAACCGGTCTTGTCATAGTTGATACAGGCACCTACTGGTCGCCATTCGGACAGGTTGTGATATTGATTTTGATACAGGCGGGAGGTTTCGGTTTTATGACCAGTGCTACTCTGGTACTGCTTGCTCTGGGACGCAAGATGGGCTTACGTTACAAGCTGTTAATCGGTGATTCAATGGGTATCCGGAAGATGAGGGGACTGGACAGGCTATTGATAAGGATTGCGATTTTTACAATTGCCGCGGAATTAATAGGTGCAGCTATTTTTTATATATGTTTCTATAACGGCGGCGAATCAGGAAATATCGCATGGAAGGCATTATTTCACAGCATTTCGGCGTTTAACAATGCCGGATTCGATATCTTCGGTGATTTTCGGAGCCTGACAGGTTTTCAACAAGATGCGCCTGTCCTTATCACCACGGCTCTGCTTATTTTCCTGGGCGGTATCAGCTACATAGTAGTTGCTGATGTAATCAAGTCGAGACGGTTTGAAAGGCTTACGCTGGATAGCAAGATAGTATTGACTACTACTATCGTACTGCTGGGATTGGGTATGATAATGTTATTGTTAACGGAGTTCTCGAATGCGGATACGCTGGGGCCACTTTCACTTCCGTACAAGCTCCTGAATGCGTTCTTCCAATCGGTGACTCCGAGGACAGCCGGGTTCAATACTATAGATATTCATCACATCGCGGACTATTCACTCTTTTTTATCATACTCCTGATGTTTGTCGGTGGGGCATCGGGCTCGACCGCAGGCGGAGTGAAGGTCAATACATTTGGTATGTTGATTGCGACAATGTGGAGTACGCTGAGAGGGAAAGAACGGGCGGGAGCATTCAGCAGGACTTTCATGGTACAACAGGTCTACCGGGCGCTTACCGTTGTTATGCTCTCGCTGACTATAGTAAGCGTTGCAGTATTTATTTTAACGGTGGTTGAGGAATTCGATTTCCTGCCGCTTTTATTTGAAACTTTTTCCGCGTTCGGTACGGTAGGCTTAACCACAGGTATTACGCCCGGACTATCCGATGCCGGCAGAGCGATTATTACCGGGACCATGTTTATAGGCAGGCTTGGTCCGCTTGCGTTAATGTTTGCTCTTGTCCAGGAACAACAACCGATTGCATATAGTTATCCGGAAGAGGAAGTAAGAACAGGATAGGAGGAAGAAATGAAAAAACAGGTAGCGATAATAGGACTCGGAAGATTTGGCGACAGTCTTGCCAGTACATTGTTCGGTATGGGACATGATGTGCTTGCTATCGATATAGATGAAAGGAAGGTAAAAAATATTGCTTCTCGTGTTACACACGTTGTTCAAGCGGACGGCACAAACGAAGATGTGCTTAATGACTTGGAACTGTCTAATTTTGATATTGCAATAGTGGCAATCGGCACAGATGTGGAAAACAGCGTGCTTTCGACGATACTTCTGAAAAAGATAGGAGTGAAGTACGTGATTGCCAGGGCGAATAATAAACTCCATGGGATTATTCTGGAAAAGATAGGCGCAAACAAGGTGGTATATCCGGAAGGGGAAATGGGATCACGGGTAGCGCACGGTGTTACCCTGACGTATGTGTTGGACTACATGCCGATAAATCATGATTTCTGTATGTGTAAATTGGTTGCTCCATCATATATTACAGGGAGAAAACTTGTCGATATCGGTTTTGGGATGGAAAAAGATGCGAAAGTGCTGGTGATTCTTATACAGCGCGGCAAGGAGGCGATTGCACTGCCGGATTATGATGAAATCGTGCGTCCCGACGATATACTCCTGTTAATGGGGGGCGATGATAAAATAGAAAGAATTCTTGCAGATGCGAGGAGAAAAGCAGAGAAATAAACATCGTCTTTTCCCATCCGGTGACGGGCACAACGGAGCATAGCGATGGACGGAGATGAAACAGGAAGAGAACGTGATAATATACCGGATGTATGTACATGGCAGGATATTCGGGAGTGTAATGGTTGTATTTTACATAATGATCTGAAATGCCGTTTCGATATTAAAGCGCAAATTGTTTTTATAGTATTGTTCTCGTGTTTTGCGGTTCCCGCAATACTGGGAATGGTTATGGGGGGTTATGGATGGTATCTTTCGGGCTGGTTTATTTTTATGCTGCTCAACTTCACTTTTTGGGAAGCACGGGTCCTGTGTAGTCATTGTCCTTTCTGGGCGGAAAAAAGCACTGTACTACGCTGCCTTGCCAATAGCGGAACAATTAAACTTTTCAAATATAATCCTGAACCTGCGAGCCGTATTGAGAAAATTCAGTTCGTCATCATCGTTATTATATTGATCGGATATCCTTTTCCGTTTTTGCTGGCAGGCGCACAATATATTATGGCCGGTGTTGCATTTTTAGGTGCTTTATTGGTTTATACATTTTCGTGTTCAAGATGTATCAACTTCTCATGCATTTTCAATCATGTTCCGCGGCTCGTTATAGAGAAGTATCTGGATAAAAATCCTGCATTACAAAAGGCATGGCGTAAGAAAGGTTATATACCGGCAGGACGATGAATATATAACGGGCGTTTTTACACATTTACGATCTGTATGAATTGAATGCGACTATCTTTTTCAGAGGTTTTCTTTTTTGTTTACTTTGGGTATTATCCCTGTCGTAATAACCCACCGCAATGAGCGCAACAACATGTTTATCACTGGGGATGCCAAGTGTTGATTTAATCCCTTTTTCATTGAACCAGCCTATCCAGCATGTTCCCAGTCCCAGTTCCGTTGCCTGGAGCACGAAATGTTCCCCTGCTATTCCTGTGTCGATCAGGTAGTATTGTATTTTCTGGATGAGACCTCCAATGCGGGTGATGAAACCGGGGCGTTCTGCGACAAGTACGATAAGTACAGGTGCGGTCTTGCAGAACATATTAAAACGATGAAGGATAGAAAATGCTTCATCGCATAATTTGTGAATTAGAGCAGTGTCATCTACGACGATGAATTTCCACGGTTGTGAGTTCGATGCAGAAGGGGCAAGCCTTGCTGCTTCAAGGCAGGATAGTATTTTTTCCTTCTCAATCGGAGTATTAAGGAATTGCCTTATGCTCCGGCGCTGCTTTATCATATCGTTAACAGTCATAAATCTCCCGATAATAGAAATCGACACGGAAATCTTAGTTATGAGGAATGTCTTTGTCAATATTGGTAACAATCAAGCAAATGAATATGTAACAAGGATATCGCGACTATTGCTATTAACACACCTTGTTAAAAGATATATAATAACATTCAAAACAGATTCGAGATAATGCTGAAGGAAATAAGGAAGAGATAATGAAAAAAGCTGTTGTTTTCGTTATTATAATTGGGATATTGGTGTCAGGCATTTTATTACCGGGTTGTGCCTCGGATACCAGACAGGCAAAATCAGTGCTTGAACAGTATCTCACCTATCAAAAATACAATCAATGGGAGGAAGTATGGGGAATGCTCCATCCCGATAGTCAGGCTGAGTGGAGCAGCGAGAGTGATTTCATAAAAAAATACGATCAGCCTTTATCGAACCTTAAAGCGTTTGATCTGGAAAAACCACGGATTGTAACATCATGGAGTCCGCGGAACAGGGACAAGACATATTCTAACGTTGTTGAAATACCGGTAACGCTGGTCTATTCCAGGGAGTACGGTGAGGTGGAAAGGTCGGATATTATTCATGTTGTAAAGCAAGACGGGAACTGGAAATTCTTTTTATTTAATAAATAGCCTGTTTTTTTTATGTGTACGTTGTAAATACTACAATACAATCATCTTTGATAACCGTATATAACAGTCTATGAACAATTCAGAGGTCCCTGCGCTATAGTAAATGAAAGCGTCAAAATGAAGGAGTGTAAAATGAAAAATATATTGATTCTGTTGCTTGTCTTGGTTATGATACCGGTATGCCTGTCAGGATGTACTTCCGATAAAAGTGAAGATATAGTTCTTTCCTGTGATGATTTTGCACAAAAACCGAATGCCACTGCGGACATTTCAGTATCCAAAGGTCAAATGGTTACAGTAACTTTGTGCTCCAATGGAACAACAGGTTTTATCTGGAACGAAGCAGCGCAGATAGAGAATACCGGTGTATTAAAACAGACCAATCACGAGGTTATAGCTCCTGAAAAGTCCATGCCCGGCGCTGCCGGCCAGGAAAAATGGACGTTCGAAGCTGTCGGTACCGGTGCAACTACAGCCCACATGGAGTACAGCAGGCCGTGGGAGGGTGGTGAAAAAGGGGAATGGACATTTACGCTTACTGTGAATGTAAAATAATTAGGTTAATAAACTTAGTAATTAAATAGCAATTTATTTTTAATGAAGAGCTCCGGCATTTGGAAATAATGCGGGGCTCTTCTATTTGAATGGAAAATGCAGACATTATATTAGCGTGAACGAATAATTCACCGGATACATATTTGTATTATTTTTGAACGGTACTTTTGTTTCCGGTTTGCCTTCAAGTAAATTTTGCCTCTGACTTCGTAAAAAAGTTACTATATAGCAGGTTTGCGTATCATTGTTACTTACAAGGACAGTAAAAGATGGAAGTATTACCAGGACTTATCGAAAATATAAAATGCTTTACAGGGAGTGAATATGACTGAGGCTAAAAGCGGGGAAAATGTGCAGGTACATTACACGGGCAGATTCAAAGACGGCCGTGTATTCGACAGCTCAAGGGACGGGGCCCCGTTACAATTTACGCTGGGCAATGGTGAGATGATACCCGGATTTGAAAAAGCGATAATCGGAATGGAGATCGGTGATACAAAAACTATTTCAATTCCTGCCGGTGAAGCATATGGGCCTTATATTGAAGAAATGGTGATGCGGGTCGAAAGGAATAAATTTCCGGCTGATATGGAATTGAATACCGGTATGATGTTAAAAATCGGACGGCCCGATGGAAATTCCATTAAAGTCATGGTAACTGATGTTTCCAACGATATAGTTGTGCTTGATGCCAATCATCCTCTTGCGGGCAAAGACCTCGAATTTGATGTCGAGCTTATTAAGATTAATTAGGGCTTTCAGTTCTTAAAATTTCATGATAGCACGAGCAGCTCCCGAAGCATACGAAATTTTATTGAGCCTGGTCGGGTTGTACTATCCGTGCGCGTGCTTTGCGAAAACGCCAAATAACAAGTGAAAGGCTTATTATCGCAAGTATTGAATTACCGGTAATAATAACAATAGGTCCCGACTGGAGTTGTCCGCCCACACTCGATATAATATCCCACAGAGCATGAAGCAGTACCGCAAGTAAAAATGCACCGATAACCGGGAAGTTGATTGCTACATGCCCTTTCATTTCACGTTCATGCCATAATATCGCGCAGACAAAACCGGTCCAGGTGGCATGTCCGGCCGGCGAGAGCAACCCTCGTAGAAACAATACCTGTTCAAGTACGGTAACATCTCCGCGGGACTGTATAAGAGTGACTAGAGCATAACCCATAGTCTCGAGCGCGGCAAAGCCCATACCGGCAGCGATGCCGAAAATAAGGCCGTCTGCCTCATGTCGATAACGCCAGCCGATGTACATGGCTATCGGGAATATAAGCTTGGCGCTTTCTTCTATTAAACCAACGCCGAACAACGCTCCAATGCTCAACTTTTGAAGGGCGCTGTATTCCACTATACCGGCTGCTGCCAGTCCCAGCATACCGCCGGCCAGAAATGTAGTGATCAGCAATGACTGAGAAATATCACGATCGCGCACATGTTCGTAAAAGTAAGCAACAAATGTGACGGGAATTATAAATGCACCCAGTAAAATAACGGTAGGAAAATAGTTCGGATTGCTGGTAATGCGTAGCGCCTGTTCAGTAATAATAAATAACAGTATTCCGACTACGAATATCTGGAACCATCGTTGACGAATGAATCTGATTATCATGTCTTGTATCTTATGGAATACAGGCTATGAAGTCAATAGCAAAATAAGATAAACTTGAGTAAATTTGAAGCAGAGTTACCACGATTATCGATCCGGTAACGAGCTGCAATACGATGAAAGCGGCTGTATGTGTATACGGGACTTCCTGTGAAAGTGAATTTACAGCATTCTGTATATATTCACTCATCGCTGCTTCCGGTATAAATTGTATCACAACGATAATGCCGATCTGAATTACGGTAATACGATAACTATTCTCAAACAGCTTGTAAATACGAAGTATTATCAGACAAACACACGTTTGTAATATCCCTGCCGTAATTGCCGGATATGTGTATCCTTTATTCCTATATGTTATACTTTCGATATATTGTTAAATATAACGTATATTTGAAAGACATCCCGGATGTAAATATATGTAGAGACAATACTGTAGTTTGCGAGGTGATATATGTATAAAAGACCGGTAATTATAATACTTGCAGTGGCATTATTGCTTTCTGCGCTTGCGTGCAGTAAAACGGAAATCGAAACAACGAGGATTGGTTGTGTACTGTCTCTTACGGGATTACTGGGGCCGAAGGGAACAGAGAGACTCGATGCAGCCCGGCTTGCCGTATCGGAAATCAATACCGGAGGGGGTGTTTTATCCAGGCAGGTAGAGCTTTTAGAGGCCGACGATGCTACCGATCCCGACAAATGTCTTGCACGGGTCAAGAAAATGACGGAAAAAGATAATGTCCAGGTATTTATCGGTGGAATGAGCAGCGATGCAGTAATGGCTACGGGACCGTATCTGGCGGAGGAACAAGTGGTGCTTGTATCCCCGTCGGCTACCAGCGGTGAAATATCGGGGCAACCATGGACACATTGGTTTTTCCGGACTGCTCCTCATGATACATTGCAGGGAATTATCCTGGCAGATATCATCCAGCAAAAAGGTTATATGCGTTTAGCTACTGTAGTGTTGGCTAATTCATATGGAATGGGACTGGAACAGGCTGTTGTCGATGCTCTGAAAAAAGAAGGATGGACAGGCGAACATACCCTGTCTATCTATTATGAACCGGATGAAAAAGATTTCAGCGCACAGCTTCAAAATATAAAAGATAACGATCCGGATGTCGTGCTTGCTGTTACCTACGTTGAAGATGGGATAGTCCTTTTCAGACAGGCACTTGAGATGGGGCTGGACGATATAGCATGGTTGGGATGCGACGGAAATTATAGTGAGTACATGTTTGAAGATGCGCAATGTGCGGAATTCATGGCGAGGGCGATTGTTGCCGGTACCAGAAGTATCGGTCCTTCTGACGATAATTATCGGGCATTTACGAATGCTTATAGTACTGCCTACGGGAGGGAACCGGGAATATACTGCGATACTACCTATGATGCGGTACATATGGTTGCAAAAGCAATCGATAAAGCCGGAGTTTACGATGGCAAAGCGATAAAAGATGCACTTCTTGTATTGGGACAGAAATATCATGGTGCCAGCGGAATAATTACGTTCAACGAAAAAGGCGATCGGATATCGGGAATATTTGAAGTCTGGAAAGTGGAAAAAGACGATACTGCTCCCTCGGGATATAAAAACGTACAAATCGATCATATAAGCATTCAGTAACCGGTATACGGATGTTTGGAAAAAACGCAGTAATTATCCTTTAAGAACCTGCCGTTAATCTTCCGACGGTTATATCGTTTGAGTATAGGTACACATAATTTCAGGGAGTCTTTTTATCCTGTTATCGTAACCCGATCAACGCAATCGATTTTTGCAGTACTAAATTCCTATATGATTATAGTTTTTCGTACTATACAATCTCAAAAGTATACGTTCCATTATGTCTAGAGCAGTGAAGAGAGTTATTTACGGCTATGCGTGCGAGTAAAGATGAAGCGTTTAACTTTCGTAAGGCAACGGGTAGAGAGGATGAATATGATGACAAACATATATATAACATAATATACCGGATTATGGTGAAACTGCTGGGAGTTTCCTCAGAAGTTGATATGTTTCAGGAAATAGGGAGGGGGCTGCAGGAATTGACCGGCGGTTCTGCGGTGCTCGTCTTTTCAATAGACACTGAATCTGATCGTATTTGTACACATGCCGCAATCGGTGAGAATGAATATGTTTTTACATTGCAAAGACTGGCGGAAAATGAACAGGATGAAATATCTATTTTTCTTGACGACCGGCTAAGGCTGGAACTTTTGAATAGCCGACCTGTACAAATACCTGGAGGCCTGTTGGATATTACAGGTCCAAATGTGCCCCGCGTGCTTTGCACTCTTGTAGAAAAAGAACTTAACATAACGCAATTGTATGCCGTCGGATTTCCGGTTGAAAACCGGTTATCGTGCGGTGCAGTAATATTACTCAAAGAAGGGTTATCGGATATCGACCTTCTTACCCTTGAAA
Source organism: uncultured Dehalococcoidales bacterium (assembly GCA_964485235.1). Lineage (GTDB taxonomy): Bacteria > Chloroflexota > Dehalococcoidia > GIF9 > UBA5629 > CAZAIO01. Next base: position 2,253 of record CAZAIO010000073.1, on the reverse strand, counting down.
ACTTCGCAAAGCACATTTCTGTTGCGATTCAACACAAGACGAGTGATAAAAATCAGGCGGAGGCCGTCCATAAAAATAGCGATGCAGCGGATATGATGGATATGGGCCGAACACTCTTTGGTGCCGGTGTCGATATATTGATGGATGATCAACTATCACAAAAAGGCAAAGAGGCTTCGGGTCCTGAGATGATACCCTGTGAATACGATACATGGCTGGAAAGCGTACTGGATAAGCGTAACTCCGAACTGGAAAGTATCAACCGTAAGCTATTAAAAGAACTCGATGAACGGGATAAGGAAATAGCGGAGTTACGGGTAGTGTCGGCGGAAATGGAAAATTTGATGGCTCTCGCGCCTGTTATTATCGCAAGAGCAGACCTTCAAATGAATGTGCAATATGTGAATAATAAGTTCGAAGAAGTGACAGGATATTCGGCTGGAGAGGTAGTTGGCAAGTACTGGCCTTCACTGGGCGGATTTTCGCTGAAAGATACCAGGACAATGATGAAAAGAGCGGTACAGAAGTTAATGGGGAGACCTTCCAGACCTCTGATGGTCAAACTGAAGAGGAAAGACGGTAAATGGATCTATATATCAGGAATTGGGGAACTGGTCAGGGAGCACGGCAGGCCTGCCGGTTTTCAGGCAATAGGTCAGGATGTAACAGACCGTGTTGAAGCCGAGAAAGAAGCAAAGCGCAGTACTGCACGGCTGCAAAAAGCACTGGAAGGTATTATCCAGGCGATGGCGGCAACGGTTGAAATGCGGGACCCGTATACTGCCGGACATCAACGCAGAGTTGCCACGCTCGCCCGCGAAATAGCCGGGGAACTCGGCTTGCCGAAGGACCAGATCGTCGGCATTGAGCTGGCAGGGCTCATTCATGATCTGGGAAAAATAAGAATACCGACAGAGATTCTCACATATCCGGATGTGTTGTCCGAAGCCGAATTCAACATCATCAAGACACATCCGGTCGCAGGATACGATATATTAAAAAATATAGATTTCCCGTGGCCGGTTGCAGGGATAGTGCTTCAACATCATGAGAGGATGAACGGGACTGGCTATCCGCATGGACTTAAAGGTGACGAAATTATAGTCGGGGCGAGAATTATCGCTGTCGCTGATGTTGTAGAGGCAATTGCCTCGCACCGTCCTTATCGTCAGGCGCTCGGCATAGACAGGGCGCTTAATGAGATATCTGATAATAGAGGTACTCTTTATGATCCGGAGATAGTCAATATCTGTCTCACACTTTTCAGGAAAAAACACTTCAAGTTCAGCAAGGAATAAATATCTTGAGCACTACAACTAATTTGTACATGGTTTTAACATTACCTTTCTAGAAGTCATGTGGAATCTTTCAATATTTATGCATTTGATTTATCCGCTTTGGCAAATAATTAAACGCATATATTAATTACATATGGAAAATTTCTCATAAAAACAAAATGATTGCGATCTAAAAAACGCACCACTGCCGGTCCATATCGAAGGGGAAATGAAGAAAGCCCGTGGCTTGCCGCCACGGGCTTTCAATCTTACGGTCCATTTTATTATTTACCGGCTTTTGCTGATCCTACTTTTTTAAGAATGAGTGTGATTGCTACGCCTGCAACGGCGACAACGCATACACCGATAACCACCGGAATAACCGGAAATCCGGAGCCTGTGGACCCCGATTTTGCCTTCTTGTTAAGTGTGTGAAGGGGTGCTTTTTCCTCAGTGGTAGACCAGTCTTCGGGAGTGGCTTCAAGCCGCTCACCGCCGCCAAGGGTAACATCCTCTTCCACCGATCCCGGAATGTAATCGACATCGTCGAGCGATTCGACTGCATCGGCACTTTCCGAGCTTCTCATGCTGAGGTCGAAATCAATGTCATCACCGTAACTTTCAGCTACAAAAGTGTCGCCACCTTCCTCGAAGAAGCATGAGAAGTCACTTTCATCCGTACAGGAAGTGTCTTCCATGACCGCTTCTCTTTCGATATGGTCGCTGCCGGTAGCGGCTACAAGCCCGTCGAACATGACATCGACCACGAGAAGGAAGTTATCGTCTTCTGTCTCCGGTTGTACTCTGTACATATATCCCAGGACTCCGAGTACCGTCGGGTCAATTGTTATCGTGTCTGTCAATCCGCGTTTGATGCGCTTTTCATGCATACCGAAGAGCGTACCGTCCCCCATGAGTCCCATGGTATATTCACCGTCATCAGTCCCGACCTGATCGAGGCCGGGATCGACGTGCT
>CAZAIO010000072.1:0-13245 GCA_964485235.1 uncultured Dehalococcoidales bacterium | reverse complement strand
GGAGGTTATCTCAGTGAAAGTCGACATCTACTACTGCACCGTTTGAAATTACAAACCTCATGCCGTCGGTCTGGCGGACGAGTTACGCAAGGAATTTGGCGTTGATGCTCATCTTGTCCCGGGAGACAGGGGCGTTTTCGATGTCATTGTCGATGAAGAAACGATGTTCTCCAAACATCGAACAGACAGGTTTCCCGAGCCGGGCGAAGTAACCGGCATAATCAAAAATAAAACAGGCACTGAGCCGTAAACGACTGAAACCTTTCTAAAATATATACAAATTTAAGACCGGAAAATTATCACTTCATTAATATTGCTAAATAACACGTTAAAATACTTGACAAAATAATTAGATATGTTAATATATATTATAATAAAGTTAATCAGAATATAAGGAAATTCCATATAAAGAGATGAGATCGAGGAAGGAAAAGCGTGTAGCACAGTATGTCAGTAATTTTACTATGGCTATCACTGTAAAACTGACGGGTATCGAGTCTCACAGGATACGGAGATATGAGGCTGGCGGGTTGCTTGCACCGGAGAGAACAAATGGGAACCAGAGGCTTTTCTCGGAAAGTGATATTGAAATGATTAAACAGGTTGCTGTACTTGAAGATGAAGGGATCAACCTGGAAGGTATAAAAGCAATTTTTGCTATCAGGAGAGGAGAACGAATTTAAAATAATAGACGGCTGAGTAAATCGAGTGGCTTTTGTGACGCCCGTGCCGGCTATGCCGGGTCTTATAAAAGTTGCTTTACGCAAAGCTATACATGCGGGCTCACAGATGTGTGGGTCCGCATTTTTTATGAAAAGGGAAGGAGGTGGTCTTATGCTCTGATTATCTAATGTTCCTGAAGATTGCTATTAACAGAATATGATTAAAACAATCAAAAATAATAACTATAAAAGGAGATAAATCAATGGTACTACAAAGATGGGACCCGTTTCGTGATCTGAGACAAATGGAAGACACTATGAACCGTCTGTGGAGGGGTTTCGGAGGCTCAGCTGCAGGAACTGAGGACTGGAATATCTCGCTTGATGTCGTTCAGAGGCCTGATGAAATTGTAGTGAAAGCGTCGGTGCCGGGAGTAAAACCGGATGATATCGATGTAGCAATCGAGGACAATATCCTTACAATACGAGCCGAAAGGAAGGCCGAATATGAAGAAGAAGGATCTATCTACCTCGTCAGAGAGCGTCAAATCGGCTCATTTTACAGGGCACTCCGTCTCCCCGATACGGTAGATGCCGGTAAAGTGACATCGCATTATGAAGATGGTGTACTGACCATCTCTCTTCCCAAGGCCGAGGAGAAAAAGAAGAAGCAGATAAAAATAAATGTCGGAGGAGGGGCTAAAGCGATAGAAGCGAAAAAAGAGAAATAGTATGTATGTAACCGTATAAAAGACCTGCCAGAGGTACGACTCCGGCAGGTCTTTTTTTAATATTAATTGAAACAACTGAGCAACAATTGCTCTGCCGCATTTTCGGTTTGTGATACGGCGGCATAGATAACGCTTCCTTTATGTGTAACAAGTACCGTCGCCTCGTCCAGCGGATATTTGTATATATCTACATTATCGGTAGTATATTTTGTCAGGCCTGCGTCGCTCATTGCTTTATCAAAGTATACCGATAATGCAACATCGGGATAGCTTGAGTGTCCCACGGCGAGAACGCTGAGGTTCAGCGAACTAAAGTACTCCATTGTAAGCGTGTCCGATGAAATGTTGACAGGTTGTGTGCTGTATGCCACAAAATTTATCCGATCGATTTTAGCCGATTGCAGGCCGGACAGATAATCTGTCAATGAAACATTAAGGCTGCTGGAAGCAGATTCGAAAATACTGCTGTTGAGATCGATTGAACCGGCTGCGAACGGCTCGGACGGGGGATTGGACGGGAAATATAAAAAGTCTTTTGCAGCATTCGTATATTTGCTTGCCGGGTCTATTAACAGTCCGTTTTTAAGCGCGTTCTTCAATGAGTCGGTCCACTGGCCCGAGTCGTCATTAACCGCATATAAAGATTTGCCGCCGGTCATTGTCCATATCGATATACCGTACAAATCGATAAGTTCATTTATATCCTGAACGCTGGATGCTGTTGAAAAAGTGACTGTGCCGCCGACAGAATTGACGTCGGGACCCAGCCATAGCTGTGCCGCTTCTATGCCGACGGTTTCATCTGTCAGGTCGATTTCTTCCGGTAAAACGTCCGTTGAAATATTTAACGGGCTTCCCTGATTCAGATAAATATATCCGGAAAGATCGACATCGGGAACTGCTATTGTCGTGAAACCCGCCGGCAAGTCCGGTGTGGAAGAGCCGGTGCCGCCGGTAACGCAACCGGATAACCCCGCAGTATATATCAGCAATGCCAGTACAATACCGGCGGCTTTATTCAGTGATAATTTGATCATCAGATTAATTCTCCTTGTATTATGCCATGTTTTTTATCGATTGGCATTGATTTAACCATATATAATAAACGATAAAAATGTTAATTTAGTTTTTGGATCTTATGTGGCCGGCAATATTCACTATTTGAATGCAGCTTCGATCAAGGCACTTTGCATAGGAGTTTACCAGCTTGCTATTGTTCTTGTTTCAGGAGGAATTCTGCAAGCGCCTTATTGAATTTCTCCGGCTGGTCTACCGGCGTCATATGACGGGAATTATCTATTATCATCAATTCGGACTGCGCTATCTTTGATACGCACGTCTGCTTCGTGGGCATAGGCAAAAAGTCCAGCTCGCCGCTTAGTAAAAGCGTGGGACAGGTAATACGTTCTATGCGGTCGATCACGCTCCAGCCCGATATCGCGCGCAGTGTACTTATATACGCCCGTTTATCGTTTGCAGTAAGTCTCCTGATGGCTTCGCAGCGCACTTCTTCCTGGTGCGGTTCGGGGAAAAGACGCCTGCATAGAAATTTTGCCAGACGCTGCATTCCCACCAGTCGTATTGTAACAATCCGGCGCCAGAATTCGATCCATTCATTGAATTTGTGAATTATCATTTCCGGGCAACTATTTACGATGGTAAGGCTTTTAACCATATCCGGATGGTCTACTACCATCTGAAAGGCGACCATACCGCCAAGGGAAAGCCCCACGATATGTACGGGCAACGCATCCAGTGATTCGAGCAACTGCATTGTATCGTCGGCGAACTGCTTGATGCTGTACTTTGTTTTCGGCTTGTCCGTTTGTCCGTGACCGCGCAGGTCTATCGTGATCACCCGGTACCTGTCGGAAAAAACAGGTACCTGGAGCTCCCAGTCCCGTGCGCTGGAACCGATCCCGTGAATGAAGAGCAAAGGCTCGCCCGTTCCGGTTTCATCATAGAACATATCGATACCGTTAATCTTTTTCAATGGCATAAAACAGGTCTCCTGAATTTATTGTATATCTATACGCTATTTTTTCAAATAATTTATATGCGCTGTCGTATAAAACGAAATATAACAAAATCAGTTCATATAAGATCTGCGGGTTGAAATGCATATGTAACATTTGTGGTTGATATCCGGACATTTTATTTACAATGTTCTTCTGTATTGATATAGCGATGGAATTGTTTGCTGTTTGGTAGCAGGCTTTGTATACTGTCCTGTGAATTAAAGTACTGTCGGAGGTAATAACATTGTCGGAACCGGTTGATGTTTATAGTGACCACTTTCTCGTATCGGTAGGGCCTTATGGGGCAAGTCTGACTTTCTCTCTCAGTTCAGCCCATCCGGAACAAACGTCCCCTAAACCGCCGGAACAGGTCGCTACGATACGCATGAGCATCGAGCATCTTAAAATGATATCCATGGTGATCAACAGGCATGTGAAGAAAATGGAAGCGGAACTCGGTGTTTCCTATCAGGTACCGGTGAAGCTGCTCTCCGGTATGGGGATTGCACCGGAAGACTGGAGCTCTTTCTGGGCTCAATAACCCGTGAATAACGCAGCCCTTTTCATTTATGCCCCCGGTGACGTTCTTTTCTCATTCCGAACCGGAATGACTGTGTGATGCTTCTCAACACCCCGGTTCTCCGGGGTGCCCGCAGCAGCGCTGCCTTTTTATAATTTTAATCATGTTGTTGCGGAAGACGAGGAATAATTTCCGGTGTAAAGGCATCGCAACGGACATGTTTGTGAAATAATCTCTTATGTTCGGCATATTTTTATCTCCTTAATAGTGGAGAGAACTTATTTCGTGAAATAGCAGCTCCGTTATGTTAAAGTGTATTTCAGGAACAGGAAATGGTCAATACACATATCCTGAATAGAGTAGTATATTTCTCATGACAGTGATCGTGCCTTACGTATTGTTGACTTTGTATAGATTTGTGTTTTATTTTCTTATTATACGCTGTTGTTAATATGCGTATATTTTATCCACAGACTTAATGTCCTGTACTGAGGAGTGGAATGCATACTACGAAAACGCCTCACGGCAGTAAAAAGACGGATATATCCGAATGGCGGAAAGCCATCTGCGGTATCTGTCCCGCCGGTTGCTGGGTAGAGGTGGCGCTGGGGGACGGCAGGTTGCTGGATATCCGTCCGGATAAAAGCCATTCACTGGGTATCATATGCCGCCGCGGGCGGCATGCACCGGAGATCGTTTACTCGGAACACCGTCTCAGATATCCAATGAAGCGGACAGGCCCCAAGGGCACCTATGAATTTGAACGTATTTCATGGGACAAAGCGTATGATCACATCGTCCGCAATTTCAATACGATAAAGGCGGAGTCAGGTGCCGAGGCGGTTGCCGTATATACCGGGCGCGGCGCTCAGGAACTGTCCCTCTGTAACATGTTTCAGCCCAGAGGTGTAATGGTATCGTCGGCTTCAAATGTCCTCTTCCCTTTCGGCTCGCCGAATACGATGGGAGTGGGTGCGCTCTGCTATGTTTCTCTCCATGTAATAGCGCCTCATGTCACTCTGGGGCGTATACAGACCAATATGTTTACCGATATCGAGAACGCCGGTATGGTAGTCATGTGGGGCACCAACCCCGCCACCGACTCGCCGCCCTCCGATATGCGCAGGATCGAAGTGGCAGCCCGCCGCGGCGCGGATATTGTATCTATCGATCCCCGCAATACTGAAGCGGCAATTCGTACCGGAGCACAATGGATATCCGTAAGGCCCGGCACTGACGGCGCACTCGCCTTAAGCATGATCCGGGTGATAATTGAGGAGGAGCTGTATGATGGGGACTTTGTGGAAAACTGGTGTCACGGCTTCGAGGAGCTGGCGAGATACGTACAGCATTTTCGACCTGAAGTAGTCGAGACAATCACCGGTATACCTGCGGAGACGATTCGCAGCCTCGCACGGCGTATAGCCGGCGCAAACGGCGCTTCGTTGCTCATGTTCACCGGACTGGAGTATTCCAACACAGGAGTGCAATCGGCGCGTGCTATATTGACCCTGTTCGCCCTGGCAGGTCAGCTCGATGTTCCGGGCGGGATCGGGCTCACCATGCTCGACAGTGAATTTCCCATCGATCGTTCCTGTAATATCGATAACCCGGCGATACACAGGGCGATTGGGCGCGATAAATTTCCGGTCTACAGCAATTACCGTGGCGAGTCTCACGCGATCGAACTTGTCAATTCGGTGCTTAAAGGGGAACCGTACCGTATTCGCGGGCTGCTCATTCAGGGTGCTTCTATTCTTACATCCTGGCCTCAAACGCAGATATGGCGGGAAACGCTTTCAAACCTTGACTTCCTTGTCTGTATCGACCGGCAACTTACCGCTGACTCGGCATATGCCGATATTGTTCTTCCGGCAACGACCATGTTCGAAAATTTATCATATATGGTCTACGGGCCTATCTTCCGGTTAAGGGAAAGGGCAATTGAACCGCTTGATGAAGCCCGCAACGATGCCCTCATCATGACTGAACTTGCCTCGCGTCTGGGTTACGGTCACCTTTTCCCGCAGACCGAAGAAGACATAGTACGTGCCGCGCTAACCGGTTCAGGCTATACGCTGGAAGACGTGCGCAATGCGGGTGGCTGGGTGAGAATTCCCACGCCGATGATGGAATACAGGAAGTGGCAGAAAGGCGGACTGCGTTCGGACGGCAAGCCGGGATTCGACACGCCTACAGGCAAGTTTGAAATATGGTCGACTATTTTCGAGGAATACGGTTATGAACCGCTGCCTAAATATATTGAACCGAAAGAAGGACCTGTAGGAAGCCCTCACCTGGCGGAAAACTTTCCGCTGGTCTTTAATTCCGGAGCGAGGCCCCAGACCGATTTCCGCTCGCAGCATCACGGGGTCGCGGGCCTGGTGAAAGACTATCCTGAGCCAACGGTGGATATCAATATACACGATGCAAAGGCACGGGGAATAAATAATGGTGACCTGGTACAGGTGAAAACATTGAGAGGGGCGGTACCGTTTCGTGCCCGTGTATCTGAAAAAATTATGCGGGGCGCTGTCGAATGTATTATGGGTGGAGGTACGCCGGTCGGACCGAAAGCATGGCGGGAGTGGAATGTGAACGAATTAACGGATATCAATAACTACGATGAGATATCCGGGTTCCCGGTCTACAAGGTACTCCTTTGTGACGTGGTGAAAATGGAAAATGGTGATACGGCTGTCGTTCCTCCTGCAGTGCTTGAAGAAAAGGAGAGTGAAGACGATATGGCGGCTGCACAGCATATAATACATAAGCCGGAGAGGCGGATCTATCTGGACAATAATGCTACAACACCGGTAGCCGGAGAGGTACGTGAAGCGATGTTACCGTTTCTTCAGGAAGAATACGGGAACCCGTCCAGCATACACAGGTATGGGCGGGATGCTCACGGTGCCGTAGAGAAAGCAAGGCGTCAGGTTGCCGGGCTGCTCAATACCCAGCCGGGGAGGATTATTTTTACGGGTGGCGGCTCCGAAGCGAATAACCTGGCGATAAAGGGTGTCGTATTCAGCAAACCGGGGACAGGCGGACATATCATTACCACACGTGTGGAACATCCTGCCGTCCTTAATACGTGCCGTTTTCTGGAAAAATACGGGTACAGTATAACCTGTCTCGATGTCGATGGTGACGGCTTACTCGACCCTGGCGATTTAAAAAAGGCAATAAAGAAAGATACAAAACTCGTTTCGATCATGATGGCGAATAATGAGACGGGGACAATATTGCCGATCAAGGAGCTATGTACAATAGCCCGTGAAAGAGGTGTCCTGTTTCATACCGATGCGGTACAGGCAGCGGGAAAGGTGCAGATAGATGTGCAAGACCTGGGTGTAGATATGCTCAGTATATCCGGTCATAAATTTCATGCACCGAAAGGAGTCGGCGCGCTCTATGTGAGGAAGGGAGTAGCGCTGGAACCGGTTATTCACGGCGGCGGACAGGAAAACGGCATGCGTGCCGGAACGGAAAACGTTCCCGAGATTGCCGGACTGGGCAAGGCCGCCGAACTGGCACTTTATTCTTTGCCGGACGCTGAAAAAATTCGCCTGCTAAGAGACAGGCTAGAGGAAGGAATTCGCACGCTTGTGCCCGGTGCGCGTTTGAACGGCCACAGGGAGCAACGCCTGCCCAATACACTCAACGTAACGCTCCCGGGATTTCGCGGCGAGTCGATTGTTATTACGATGGACCAGCATGGAATTGCCCTGTCGTCCGGTTCTGCGTGCAAGTCCGGTTCACCGGAACCGACACATGTGCTGATAGCTATGGGCAGGACCGTTGAAGAAGCGCACTGCGCGCTGCGTATTTCACTTTCACGCTATACTACGGAGAAGGATATAGAAGATACACTTCTGGCTCTTGGCAATGTGCTGGAAGAAAAGAACATGGTTAGAATGATGCCCTGTAAATAACGTATAAAGCCGGTGTATATCGAAGATAGTGCCGGACACGTATTAGATATTTGTTTTTATAAAGGAGCGATAAAATGATCGAATTTCTTGAACTTTGCGGTTTTGAAGAAGAAGAGTTGAAAAAGGAATTGCCCAGAATAGAGAAGGCCTTTAATAAACTCGGAATAACGGCGGCGGATATTGAGACAGGCAAGCAGAGGCTCCGAACATATTATGATATCGATCTGAAAGGTATACGGAAAATCATTCGAATACTGGTGCAGAATGCCGTCAATACGGTCATGGCGAAGGAAGACGGTAAGACCAAAGTAGTCTACGGGTTTATGATACCCGGTTTTGCCGTGTTCACTTCGGCGCTTGTTTCAAAATATAAAGATATTCATGCCGAATATATCCTTCCGCAGTTTCAGGTATTGCTGGGCGCTATTTTCAATAAAATGAACCCTGTTCTGGAAGCCGCTGAAGGCAAATGGCTGAAGGCAGGTGCGGTCTACCATTGCGGAAACGTCAAAGGGCTTGTAGGGCTTGTCACTTCAGGCATGATACCCAGGCCCGACCTGTTGATTACTTCCGGGCTTCTATGCGAGACTGCTCCCAAATCGATCGATTTGTTACATGAGCTCTATGGCATTTCAACTTGTTCCTATGATGCGTGTTGCGATAGGGAATCGAAGGAGTACGACGAGGCAACAAAGAGGCTTGTCGACCTGGCTGCGAAAAGCCTGAGGATGGTGACCGCAAGAATTAAAGATGAAATCGGCGCTGAGATAACCGATGATATGTTATGGGAGACGATGAAAGCCAGGCAAGAGCTGAACATGGCTGTATTTAAACTGCAGGACCTGATTACAGGCAGCGATCCAATGCCGATGAGCCCGCAGGAGCAGTTTCTTCTGGACTACCTGACGGCATTCACATATGATACTGAGCAAATTCCTGAAGTTATCAAAGTGCTGGACTTGCTGTATAAAGAATTGCAGGAAAAAGTCGAGAAAGGGCTTGGAGTTGCCCCGAAGGGTGCACCGAGAATTATGGCTATTCTCCCCTCCCATCATACCGACCCGCGAATGGACAATGTGATGAACGAGCTCGGCATGTCCATGTTTTCGGCATTTCGTATTTTAACGACTCCCGATATACCTGAACAGAACGACCCCTATATGATGATGATATCGGAGGTAACCAAAGGCTTGCTGTTCCAGAGCCTCGATAGGCGGGTTGCCATGATCACGGAAGGATGCAAGAAAATGAATATGAACGGCGTGCTGGACCATTACCATGTCGGTTGCCGTACGATCGTAGGAGATGCGTTTTTTATTAAAGAAGCCGTGACAAAAGATTCCGGCGTTCCCGCTTTATTGCAGTTACGGGACGATTTTGACGGCCGCTTATATAATCATGAGCAATTCAAACGGTCATTAGAGGTCTTCAAGTCCATGCTTCCCTGAAGATTTCGCCGTAATGAAATAGTAAAAATGCCTGTTTATAAAATGAATTACAGGCAGTTCCAGTCGTTAACAAGTGAGCGCTATCCGGTACAGGTAAGATATTGTACGCTGAACCAGTCCTGCTCGTCGGTCCATATTCTCTCGACCCTGAAACCTGCCGCCGCAGCTATCTGTGCAAACTCGTCGGGATTGTATTTGTAGGAACTTTCGGTCCGGATACTCTCGCCCCTGGAAAAAAAGACCGAAGTTGAGTCCAGACGTACTTCCTGATCTTTATGGCTTATCAGGTGCATTTCAATGCGGCCTTCTTTTGGATTATAGAAAGCGTAGTGTTCAAACGATGCAATATCGAATTTGCCGTCGAGTTCTCTGTTGATACGCTCCAGTATATTGAGGTTGAAACGGGCGGTTACACCATCCTTATCGTTATATGCCTTATGGAGCACCACAGGGTCTTTTTTCAAGTCAACTCCTATAAGCAGGCCACCGTTCGGACCGCAGAGGTGTGCTATATGCGTGAGGAACCGTATCGCCTCGTTCTTTTCGAAATTGCCGATCGTGGAGCCGGGGAAATATGCTATCCTGCGGGCAGCGTTTTTACCGGTCTCGGGCAGTGTGAAATCGCTGGTATAATCGGCACAAACGGGCAGCACCTGCAGTCGCGGATACCGGGAAACAAGCTGCTCTGTCGCGTGCAGGAGCTGTTCTCCGGATATATCGATGGGCATATATGCGCAAAGATCATTGATCTGTTCAATAAGCATGTGAGTTTTAATACTGCTTCCGCTGCCATATTCTATGAGCAGTACATCAGGACCGAGCAGGTCCGCTATTTCCCGTATAGACGCTCTCATTATTGATGTTTCCGTACGCGGTATATAATATTCGTCGAGTGAGCAAATATTCTCGAATAAATCCGAACCTCGCTCATCGTAGAGATATTTACACGGCAGCTCTTTCCGCGATTTTTGCAGGCCGTTTATCACGTCATCCCGAAAAAGTTCCTGTCCGGGCCTATAATCGTAAAGCCTGATCCTGTCGCTCTTTTGAAAAGCCATCCGCTATTCTCCTCCTGAATATTGTTTTATTATGCCGGGCTGCTCCAGACGGAAAGTAAGCTTCGCCGGAACTTGTTGAGGTATTATATTGTGTATATACTTGTCTCCGGCTTCATGCCGGTTGAAGTTACAGCGGTAATTACGGTATTTTCAACTGCGGAAAGACATTTTTCTCTCACTGCATACCACCTCCACAGGGACAATACCTGAAATAATTATGCTCTTTATTTTATCGGGTATCCGACACTTTAAACGAGAAATTCTTGTTTGTCAATACCGGGACCGCGCATCTATCTATCCTATCGACTTTCTATTGATTACGTTTTCACTATCATCCTGGTACTAATTTCCTATATGAAATTAACCAAAAGTATCATTGCTCATACTATGTTTACAAGTTAAAGTTAATATACGTTACATGCATCAGGAAGAAGGAGAATAAGGCCATGGCAAATTTGTGGGGAAACGGGAAGAAATCGGGACCAAATGGAACGAATGGGTATAAGAACGGCAATTCTGCAAAGAAACGGGACGCTAAAAGCGTGCCGGTACTGGATGTAAATTCCGGAAAGCAGGAGAACATGGTTGAATTGCATGTACCGGATATACAGCAGCAGGCCATCACTGCTGTTACACCTGTTGAAAAGCCTGACGTTGCATCGAAAAGTATCGACTACGATGTATTACACGACAGCCGTGTTGTGAGGCTTATCGATGCGTTTTTACTCGGCAGGATAACCGAGATCAAACCGGCGATCGATCTATCGATAAATAGCGGAGGTCATTATCCCGATGTTGAACGTCTGCTAGATACGAACGAAGAGGAGACCGGGGAAATACTGGAGAAACTGGTCGCAAAAGGAATGCTTAATAAAAAATTGGCTGAAAAGCTGCACTGTGATCCTGATGGTTCAATTCAACTGGTGCCGGTGGAGCGCTGTCCCAAATGCGGGTCAGGCAATCTTATTTCCGGCAAACTCATCGAGCACTTTTACTGCGGCAATATCGGGCTCGAACAGGAATTCAAACACGATATTAAATATATTTGTTCGAAATGTAATCGTGAGCTGAAGCTTCTGGGAACGGACTATCGCTATGCGGGCTCTCAATACCGATGTCTTGACTGCCAGAATATTTTTCCCACCCCAATTATAAAATGGCGCAACCTGCAGTCCGACAAGGTGTGGGCTCTTGAGGAGCTTCATGATATTCTTTTATACAGCTATACCTTTAATAACGAAAAAAGGGGACTTGTAGAATTTCAGCTTAAACCAAAAGCCCAGCTTGTGGATTTTCTTAAATCGCAGGGCTATTCTATTCAGGAACTCGCCCAGGTTGGTGGTGGTTCAGGAGCTGTGCATACTGTTGACATACTGGCGTCAAGAGACGATGTACTTGCAACATTCAGAGTAGGAATCGGTATAATCTCCGCACTTCCCGGGGAGGAAGAGGTCCGCCTCGAAGAGCTTTTCGTGTTTGATACTAACTCATATGATATGGGCATTGACTATAAATGCGTAATTGCTATACCAAGACTGAACATGGAAGCTAAAAAATTCGCAGGCAGGCAGAATATCATTGTGTTCGAGACTGCGGACCTTACGGACATGATGGCTTTTATTAAAAGCCAGCCCTGCTCGGAAGCCGGAGCATGTACGATTGACAATACTTTTTCTTTAGATAGTCTAGTGGAAGTGACGGATACCCGCACCCGGCTCGCGATGTTTCTGCGGTCACGGGGCTATACGGTAACGGAGAATGCGAAGCTTACAGGCAGGTCTGGAGTTGAGTATATATTCGATCTTTTCGCACATCGGGATGACGTGATCGTCCGCCCGACCATAGGGATTGTTATAGATGCGGACTCGACCACGGATGAGGCGGGGATCAGCAAGATAGCCCAGTTTGATGCTGCGACATATGATGTAGGTATTCGAAGTAAGGTGTTTGTGGGAAATTCTCAGATGAGCCCGACGGCAGTACAATTTGCACGGCGGCAGCGTATGAAATTTTTCGACGAGGGCGAGATTGACCGCCTGTTATACCACGTATAAACGTGAATGACGCATCGTTTCTTATAGTGAGCTGCCATTTGTAATCGGTCTGTGCCATCAGAAAATCTTTGGGCGTGTGAGAGTGAAATAGTATGAAGAAAAGCATTATAGTTGTCGCAATTATTAGCCTTGCCCTTTACGGATTGATTTTTATTGTATCGCCGGACATGACAACGCTGCTGGCTGCGGCGGCCGGGATCATTGCCGCATTATTGTTCATGGTAATCGCTATCCTGGAGATTCAGAAACCGAAGAACCACAAAGTCCCATGGATATATTTCATGCCTCTTTCGATTATATTTCTGGCGATACCGGTTTTCTTTGCAGTGGTTCTTTTCAATAAAGGTACATTTTCTGTGCTTCTTCTTATTGTTATGGTGTCGCTTGCCTTCAGTTTCTTCTACAATTTCCTGAATATCCCGCTTGCGGTATATCACAAATACAAGGAAAAAAAACAGGAGGGAAAACCGTCGAGCTACTTTCCGTCAATAAGCATTATCGTTCCGGCTTATAATGAGGAAAAGTGTATTGCCGGTACTCTGGAAACGCTTATTGAGGCGTACTATCCTGATAAAGAGATCATCGTTGTAGACGATGGCTCCACAGACCGTACATTCGAGATAGCACAGACGTATGTCGACCAGGGTGTTAAGGTGATCCGGCGTCCAAATGGCGGAAAGGCAGCGGCGTTGAACCACGGCCTGAAGTTTGTTACCGGAGAGATTATGGTGTGTGTGGATGCCGACAGCATGGTCGGCAGGACTTCACTGGTTGAAATGATGAGAAAATTTGAGGACCCGGCTGTCGTGGCAGTAGCCG
>CAZAIO010000071.1:0-13305 GCA_964485235.1 uncultured Dehalococcoidales bacterium | reverse complement strand
GCTTTATACTGACGGAATGCTCGTTGCCGGAGATGCCGCTGCATTCGTGGTCGGTACCGGACTGGTACTTGAAGGGGCAAACTTTGCGGTAGCCTCCGGAATCGCCGCTGCTGATACCGTATTGAAAGCGAGGGAAAAAGAGGACTTCTCGGCAGGTACACTGTCGCTCTACCAGGAACTGCTCCGGCAGAGCTTTGTGCTTCATGACCTGAATACTTTCAAAGAGGCACCGGCTTTCCTGAAAAACGAGCGAATATACACGACTTATCCGGAATTGATATGCGATTTTGCAGAGAAGCTCTTCACCAATGATGGTAAACCGAGAAAGAAGGTATGGGGCCTGTTCCAGGATGCAGCGAAAGGGAAAATCTCAATGACTCGACTGCTCGGCGATCTTTGGAAAGCGAAAGGGGCGATATGAGCACGAACGTAGAAGACAAGCTGTCGGTCAATAAGTTCGATATAGACAGAGACGTCCATATCACGCTGGACGAGAGCATCTGCAGCGCTACATGCAAGACCCATGATTGTGTGTTTGCGTGCCCTGCGGAATGTTACAAGCAGAAAGAGGGACATGTCACCTTTTCCTTTGAAGGTTGTCTTGAGTGCGGCAGTTGCAGGATAGCATGTCCGCACGGTGCGATTACCTGGACCCTGCCGAGAGCAGGCTTCGGGATATGCTACGAGTACGGTTAGAAAGGAGCTACCTTGAACATTATTGTCTGCATAAAACAAATAATAGACCCCCAGATCCCTCCATCCAAGTTCAAGATCGATTCGGGGGCAAAACGTGTTATGCCCCCCGAAGGCATTCCGCCGGTCATCAATCCGTATGATGCCCAGGCGGTTGAGCTTGCAATCAAGCTGAAAGAAAAGAATGGCGGGAAGATCACCGTGCTCACTGTCGGTAACGAGGCTTCCGGCAGCATAGTAAAACATGCATTTGCAATGGGTGCGGACGAGGGAGCTATCTTAAACGACGCAACCTTTGCCGGTTCGGATAACTTTTCCACAGCGTATATCATCACCAGGGCGATCCAGAAGATCGGGGAATACGACCTCATCCTCTGCGGCAGACAGGCAGCCGACTGGGATGAAGGGACTATCGGCCCCATAATCGCAGAAAACCTCGGTATCCCTCTCGTCAATCTCGCCAAAGAAATCGAAATAGCGGACGGAATGCTGAAAGTACAGCGTGCCATACTTGACGGATATCAGACCATGACCTCTCCTGTGCCTTCGGTTATCACGGTAAGCAATGAAGCGGGAGCACCCCGCCTGCCTTCGGGCTGGGGTATCATATCCGCAGCCAAAAAACAGATACCTGTATGGGATAGCCTGTACCTGGAGACCGACGGGTCGATGGTCGGAAGCGGCGCAGCACGCAAAGAACTGGTAGACCTCTATCGCCCGGACCAGAGCCGCAAATGCCAGATTATAACAGGGGAAACTCCTGACGAGGCGGCGGGCAAGCTGGTCCAGACGCTGAGAAGCGCCGGAATTATTTAAACTAACGAAAGAGGTGATATCACATGTCGGATTATAATAGAGTATTAATTTACGATGAAATCACGGACGGGCATATCAGTCTGACGACCAGAGAACTCCTCACTGCCGGAAGGAAGCTCGCCGATAAATTCAATCAACCGCTCAGCGCACTGCTTATCGGAAAAGGCACGGAAGGAAGCACGAACGACGTTATTTCACTCGGCGCAGACCACGTGTATACCATCGAAAGCAGTCCGTATATCGAGTCGTCACCCGATCTATACGTAGCTCTCACCGCGGAAGTATGCCGGCAGCTCAATCCCGTTATTGTCATGACAGGTCACAACGATATGGGAAGAGACACGATCACCAGGGTAGCAGTGAGGATGGGCGCTTCGCTCAATCTCGATTGCATCGGCGTGGACGGGGACCCTGCAACCAACCGGTTCACCTGTTTAAAACCGGTCTACGGCGGCAACGCGATTGCCGTCTGGGCTTCCGGAATAGAAAAGCCCACTATGGCAACCCTGAGGCAACGGGCGGTGCAGCCCGCCGAACCTGACCCGCAACGAAAAGGAGAGGTGCACAAACTCGATATTACCGTGGATGACTCCTCGATCAAGGTCAAACTCAATGAGACGGTAAAAGCGGAAATCGAAGGAATAAAACTGGAGGATGCCAGGGTCGTCGTAGCCGGTGGAGGTGGAATAGGCAGTGCCGATGGATTCCAGGTTCTGGAAGAGCTGGCACACCTTCTCGGAGGAGCTGTAGGAGCCACCCGCGTCCCCTGTGACGAGGGATGGAAACCGATGAGCATGGAAATCGGCCAGACCGGACGTATTATCACTCCGGCTTTGTACATCGCGGTCGGCATTTCAGGTGCACCGCAGCACATGGCAGGATGTTCCGGCTCCAAGAAAATTATCGCAATAAACAGAGACGCCGATGCTCATATATTCGAGGAAGCGGACTTCGGCCTGGTCGGTGATTACAAGGCCCTCGTTCCACCGTTTATCGAACATTGCAAGAAAATCCTGAACCAGTAATACAATTGCACCATTTGAGTAAAAAAGTCTGAATTTTTTTCACATAGCGGGTACTTTATAGGCAATCCGGTATTGCCCGGACGATTAGTTTTCCTTAAAATATATAGCGTTATCCTGAAAGGCAGGTCCGGCTAAAGTAAACATCGCCTGATTGCCTGTAGGTCGCCAAAAGCAGCGGTATTCCGGTTCCCTTTTACGGCGGGTAAAAAGTTATTTAAAGTTTTTCTTTTTGTTTAGCGGAACAGGTAAGCCGGAATAGTAATCTCTGATACTTTAGCATATTGACTGATAAATTCGATGCTTATGTACCGTTTAACCATATTGCTTTTCACCATTACAATGTGCTATACTTTGCGACGGTATTTGCGAGTCCTGGAGGTCAACCAACACATATGCTAGCTCAGTATGGCTTTATTGGCATATTACTGGTTGCTGCTGTCCTTTTTTCAGCAGTCATGCTTCTTATCCCATTCATTTTGGGATATCTGGGCATTGTCCCCAGAAAGAGCAACCCCACCAAGACATCCACTTATGAATGCGGAATGCAGACCATCGGAAAGACCTGGGTGCAGTTCAATTTCCGTTACTATTTCTTCGCTGTCATGTTCGTTGCTCTCGATGTGCTCACTGTCTTTCTCTATCCGTGGGCTGTGAATTTTAAAGACCTGGGCGTATTCAGCCTGGTTATCGTACTGGTATTTTTTATCGTTCTTATCACCGGTTATGTCTATGCATGGTTAAAAGGAGCTCTTGAATGGAAATAGAGCAGTCCGGAATTATCCCTTCTCACGATATCGATATAGCGGAAGCTGCCAGAATAAACCAGCTTAAAGATACCGCACAGTACCCTATTATCAGCGGTGAGGAATGGCTCGATGAGGAGATTAGACGCAGCGTGCTTACCACTTCGATAGACTATGTCCTTGATTGGGCACGATCCCGTTCCATATTCCCGCTCATGTTCGGCCTTGCCTGCTGCGCTTTCGAAATGATAGGCTCCGCATGCTCGCGCTTTGATATTGCCCGATGGGGCATGGATATATTCCGGTGGTCGCCCCGTCAGGCCGACCTTATGATTGTTGCCGGTACGGTAACGTGGAAAATGGCGCCTGCGGTGAAGCTGGTGTATGAACAGATGCCGGAACCTAAATGGGTAATCGCTATGGGAGCGTGCGCAATAAGCGGCGGAACATTCCGCGAGTCATACAGCGTTGTTCCCGGTGTGAACCGTATCATTCCCGTCGATGTCTATGTACCGGGATGCCCGCCAAGGCCTGAAGGACTGATCTACGGGATAACCGAAATACATAAAAAGATATATAAGACCACGTACAAACAATAAAAATTACGTATATTCCGTTTGTATATACTGAATCGGAGGATACCGAAAAATTGACTGTGGCATTGAATGGCGAAGAAGTTGCCGGAAAACTTGAGGCGGCGTTTCCCGGGTCCGTAGCAGGCTCCGATAAAACAGCAGTCATTGTATCCGGCGAATATCTGCACAGGGTAGCGGAGTATTTAAAGAATACACCCGGCCTTGATTTCAATTACCTTACCAATCTTACAGCCGTCGATTACGTGAACTATTTCGAAGTGGTATATCATATGAACTCGCTCACCCATAACCACAGCCTTGTCTTAAAGACACAGTGCTTCGAAAGGGAAAACCCGGTCCTCGATTCCGTGTACGATCTTTGGAGGTCTGCGGACTACCAGGAACGGGAGACCTATGACATGTTCGGTATATTTTTTAAGGGCCATCCCAATATGAAACGGTTGTTTTTATGGGATGACTTCGTAGGCCATCCGCTCAGGAGGGATTATCTCTAGTATGGCAATCAAGACAGAGCCGTTCGTACTCAATATGGGACCCCAACACCCGTCCACTCACGGGGTCTTCCGCATGAGAGTGACGCTTGACGGTGAGGTCATTGTCGATGTTGAACCGGTGATCGGATACCTGCACCGCGGCATCGAAAAGCTCGCCGAAGGCCGTACATACACTCAGATCATCCCGTTCACCGACAGGTTCGACTATGTCGCCTCGATGACCAATAATTTCGCCTATGTGCTCGCGGTAGAAAAGCTCGCCGGAATTAAAATTCCGGAACGGGCAGAATATTTAAGAATCATGATGGCAGAGGCGATGCGTATATCCAGCCATATCATGGCGGTCGGTTTTTTGCTCAACGACCTCGGCGCATTAATGACCCCCGTGCTCTACATGTGGAGAGAGCGCGAGAAGCTGCTTGATTTATTTGAAATGGTCTGCGGTCAGCGGCTTACTTATAACTACATGCGTATAGGCGGGCTGAGCCATGATATTCCGGACGAATTCCTGCCCGCTTTCACCAAGTGGGTAGAGGATATGCCCCGCTACCTCGATGAATATGACCAACTCCTTGCCCAAAATGAAATCCTGCTCATGCGTACAAAGGGTGTAGGGATCCTCCCCAGAGAACTGGCTATCAACGCAGCAGCAAGCGGCCCCGTGCTTCGCGCAAGCGGTGTCGACTGGGACGTACGCAGAGACGATCCGTACTCCATCTACGACAGACTTGAGTTCGATGTGCCGGTTGGCACTGCGGGAGATAACTACGACAGGTACTGGATACGAATCCAGGAAGCAAGACAAAGCGTGCGCATGCTCAAGCAGGTAATAAAAGACCTGCCCAAAGGCAAAGTTTGCGCCGATGTCCCCAGGCTGCTCAGACCTCCGGTAGGCGAGGTATACGGACGTATCGACGCGCCGAAAGGCGAGCTTGGTTTCTATCTGGTAAGCGATAACTCGATTGCACCGTACCGGTTTCACGTGCGTGCTCCCGCTCTTATTAACCTTACTGCGCTGCGTGATATGGTAGTAGGCTGGAAGGTCGCCGACCTTATTGTGACCTTCGGCAGTATAGACGTCTGCCTTGGAGAAATAGACAGATAATGACGCTTCTTGAACGATTTCAACTATGGATGGATACCTCAATGCCGGACTGGGCGGCATACGTTATTGCCGCCGTAGTCGGTATTATCGTGTTGCTCGCCTTTGCGATGGTGATGATGATCGTATTCATCTACATAGAGCGCCGTTTTCTGGGACGTTTCCAGCTCCGACTGGGACCCAACCGCCTCGGACCTGAAGGTATTTTCCAGCCGTTTGCAACCGCAGTCAAAGCGCTCGTGAAAGAAGATATAGTCCCGTCGGCAGCGGACAAGATAATGCACCTGCTCGCCCCTATTATCGTATTCTCACCGGTACTGCTCATTTTTGCGGTAATACCGATCCATAACGGGGCTGTCTTTACCGACCTCAACGTCGGGATTCTCTATGTTGTTGCAATCGGCTCCATCTCAGTAATAGGTATATTCATGGCAGGATGGGGTTCGAGCAATAAATATGCGCTCATTTCGTCATTACGTGTTGTAGCTCAGATGGTGGGCTACGAACTGCCGATAGTGCTGTCGCTGCTTGGCGTGATCCTCATGGTAGGATCGCTCTCCTTGAATGACATCGTCGCAGCACAAAACATCCCGTATATTTTGCTTCAACCCCTCGGCTTTATCATTTTCTTCATCGGCACGCTTGCAGAACTGAATCGCAGTCCGTTCGACCTGCTCGAAGCCGATTCTGAAATTGTCGCCGGGTACCATATCGAGTATTCCGGCATGAAGTTCGCCATGTTCTATATGGGCGAATACGGCCATGCCGCCGCATACTCGGCAATTATCAGCACCCTTTTCCTGGGCGGCTGGCGGGGACCGCTGTTGCCCCCCATTATCTGGTTAGTGATAAAAATGCTTATCGTATTCTTTGTTATGATATGGCTGCGCGCCACGCTTCCCAGGTTCCGCGTGGACCAGCTCATGAGCTTCGGATGGAAAGGGCTTCTCCCGATGGCGATTATCAACCTGTTCGTCGTGGCCATAGAAGTCCTTCTGCTGCCTGCTACAATGCCGTGGCTGATGATCATTATAAACTTCGTTGTCGCAGGTATCCTGATCTTGCTCATGTCAAAATTGATTACACTCGGGAGCGGCCGTGTTGAAGTTTGATAAATACGGAATAGGAGTTGCAAAAGGAATGCTTTTAACGCTCAAGCATTTCTTCCGTGCGCCCATTACCGTCCAGTACCCGGAAGAAAAGCTCGTCGTTTCAAAGCGGATACGCGGCAACGAAATGGTATGGTTTCCCGACAGGTGCACAGGTTGTGCCACCTGCGCGAAAAGTTGCCCGCAGGGCAATATAGAAATAGTCACGCATAAGGACGAAACGTCTAATAACTATATCGTAGACAAGTTCGAGGTCGATTGCGGCCGGTGCATGTTCTGCGGCTTATGTGTCGAGGCCTGCCCGTACGAGGCAATCGCACTCGGTGTGAGCTATGAGAGGTCGCAATACCGTCGTGCACAGCTTGTGCTGTCCAAGGAGGATATGCTGCCGGAGAAACGCACAGCGAGCGGATACGCGAGACCGGCAATCGAAGCGACATTACCCGAACAAAGCCTGCTCCTCTATCCCGATAGGGAAGAAGGCGGACAAAAACTGAAATTCCTACCGTTATCGAAGAAGAGAGGCCACGGTGCTTGATATCGTTTTCTGGATACTGGCAATAGTTGCCGTTGCGACGGCGCTGGGCGTCGTGTTGCTTAAAAACGTATTCCGCGCGGCGATTTCCCTGGTGTTTCTTTTCCTCGTCGTCGCGGCGATATATATCACCCTCCATGCGGACTTCCTGGCATTTGTCCAGATACTGGTGTATGTCGGAGCTATCGGAATTCTGTTAATCGTAGGTATCATGCTTACGCATGATATTACGCACGGCAATCCGGGCGGCAGGTTCCGCATACCGGCGATAATAGTGAGCGTGTTGCTTTTCTGCATACTGGCATTCTCTATAATAAATACACCATGGATGATAAGCGATCTGCCGCCTAACGAGCCGACGACCGCCTTTCTCGGCGAAAAGCTGTTCGGCATGGGCGGTTTTGTATTGCCTGTGGAGATCATTGCGGTGCTGCTTCTCACGGCAGTACTGGGCGCTATCGTGTTAATGAGGGAGAAATAAATATATGCCGGTCGGTCTTGAACATTATCTTATTCTGTCGGTAGTGCTTTTCTCTATCGGACTCTACGGCGTTCTGGCAAAGCGGAACGCGGTGATAATACTTATGTGTATCGAGATTATGCTCAATGCGGTAAATATAGCGCTTATCGCCTTCTCGCGGTATGTAACCCCGACAATGCTCTACGGCCAGGTATTCGCTATTTTCGTGATAGCCGTCGCTGCGGCTGAGACTGCCGTAGCCATCGCGATTATCATTACGATCTACCGCAAACGCGATTCTATAAGCGTCGACGATTTTAATATTACGAAATGGTAAGAAAAGTATGTGGGTACAGGTAAAAAGTGCACCTAATCTGATGATCGCAGAAATGTGGAAGGAGCTCTTCGAAGGAGAGGGGATCCCCACACGCATCCTGCCTGATGCCGAAAAGACCGGTACTGTCGAAACATCCGGCTACCGGGTACTGGTATCGCAGGAAAGAGTACATGTCATCGAGGAGGTCTTGAGGAAAATCTAATGCCGAATCAGGTTCCATGGCTCATACTCCTGTTTCCTTTACTGTCCCTGCTGACGATTGCGCTTGTCCTGAGACCTTTCTTCAATCACAGGCCGAAGCTCGGCGGATATGTCACTATCGGCGCCATCGGCATTACGTGCGCGCTCAGCATCTGGGTGCTTTTCACAGTGCTTGGCACTCCTGAACACAAGCTGATTATGCCCGATATACCGTGGCTTACGATAGGCGACCTGAACATCCACGTAGGACTGCTGATCGACTCCCTGACAGCGGTCATGCTTGTCGTGGTCAGCTTCATCAGCCTCATGGTGCAGATCTACTCCCAGGGCTACATGGAAGGAGACCCCGGATATCACCGCTATTATGCGTTTATGTCCCTGTTTACGCTCTGCATGCTGGGACTTATACTGTTCGATAATCTCGTGCTTATGTTCCTGTGCTGGGAGGGCGTCGGCCTGGGCTCATACCTGCTCATCGGTTTCTGGTTCCACAAACCGTCCGCCGCTAACGCAGCGAAAAAGGCGTTTATCGTGACCCGCTTCGGCGACCTCGGTTTTCTGGCAGCTATCCTTCTTATCTTTGTTAATACCGGCACATTCGATACCGAGGAACTCCACGCGCTGGCGTTGGCAGGTACGCTCGGCGGCACGACGCTTACGCTTATCACGCTCGGCATCTTTGCCGGAGCGATGGGCAAATCAGCACAGTTCCCGCTGCACGTATGGCTGCCCGACGCGATGGAAGGCCCCACACCGGTCAGTGCATTGATCCATGCAGCGACCATGGTCGCTGCCGGTGTATTTCTGGTAGCCCGGTTCTACCCGCTTTTCGAACACTCGCAGACAGCACTTATGACGGTCGGCGTGATCGGTGCGTTTACCGCGATCTTTGCCGCCAGCATGTGGCTGGTGATGACCGATATCAAACGGGTGCTTGCCTACTCCACCATCAGCCAGCTCGGCTATATGATGCTCGGTCTGGCGACAGGCGGAGTTGCGATAGGCATTTTCCATCTTTTCAACCACGCATTTTTCAAGGCACTCCTCTTTCTCGGCGCCGGAAGCGTGAACCACAGCACGGGCACGTTCGATATGCGCCAGATGGGCGGACTGCGAAAAGCTATGCCGTGGACCTACGCGACATTCCTGATCGGGTCGTTGAGCCTTGCCGGTATCTGGCCTCTGTCCGGTTTCTGGAGCAAAGACGAGATCGTCGCGGGCTCGATGGGACAGCCGGTACTGTTCTATATGGCAATGATCACCGTCTTCATGACGGCATTTTATATGTTCCGCGCCATTTTCATCACGTTCCACGGTGAATATCGTGGCGGCGCCCCTTCCGAACACGGGAGCCATGATGAACACCACGGGCCGCACGAGTCGGCCCTGGTTATGGTTGTGCCGCTGGTCCTGCTCGCGGTGCTCTCTATATTTACCGGCTGGTGGAACGTAGCCGGAGGTTTCGGCAGTTTCATGGGGCACGGCGCCGAACATGAAGCGCAAGGATTTATACAGGGCTTCTTCGGAATATTCACGCATAAAATACCGCTTATCTCACTCGCGGTTGCCCTGTCAGGCATATTGATCGCATATATGATGTACTGCACCAAATGGATCTCCGCCGAATCGGTCGGCAAGGTCTTTAAACCTTTCTATGTTCTATTCTCCCGCAAATACTGGCTCGATGAGCTTTACGAGCGTGTTATCGTCGTGAGATTGCTTATCAACGGCATCTGCGCAGCGCTCAATGTATTCGATTCACGCGGTATAGACGGAGTGGTGAACGGCATCGCAAAAGGAACAGGGACTATAAGCAGTTCGCTGAGAAAAGCACAGACCGGTCAGCTTCAGGTCTATGCAATGGCGATCGTGCTCGGCATGATAGCAATAATACTGTGCATATATATATTCGGTTGAGGTAATTGTTAGTGAACTTTTGCTTTTTAACGACAATACTGGCTCTCCCGGTGGTGGGACTCATCATCATTGCATTCCTGCCAAAAGAGAACGGGAAAACCATCAAGTATACCGCGCTGGCATTTACACTCGCGTCCTTTGCCGTTTCTGTGATCGTATTCTGTCTTTTCGACCGCTCCGCGAGTGCTATCGGACAAATACAGTTCGAAGAGAAAATCCCGTGGATCCCCGCTATCAATGCGTACTATCATCTAGGCGTGGACGGGCTGAGCCTCCCGATGGTAATTCTCACCACATTCCTCGGCTTCCTTGCCGTGCTCGTATCATGGAAAATCCAATTGCGGCCCCGCGAATATTTCATCTGGTTGCTTCTCCTTGAAACAAGCATACTTGGTGTATTCAGCTCTCTCGACCTGATCCTGTTCTTCCTCTTCTGGGAGCTGGAGTTGTTCCCGATGTATTTCCTCATTTCCATCTGGGGCGGAGGCAGACGGGAATACTCCGCAATCAAATATGTGATCTTCACGTTCACCGGCAGCGCTATGATGCTTGCCGGCATCCTGAGCGTTTATTTCACCACAGGCAGCATGAGCATGGTCGACCTGGCGGGCGGTCTTGCCCTGGCAAAACCGGTCATTCCTGCTGCGGTGATGTTCTTCCTGCTCTTTATCGGCTTCGGCATTAAACTGCCCATGTTCCCGTTTCATACATGGTTGCCTGACGCCCACACCGACGCGCCCACCGCGGTGAGCGTGATGCTCGCCGGTGCCCTGCTTAAAATGGGCGGCTATGGCATGATACGGCTCTGTGTGAGCCTTATGCCCGATATGGCAAAAGCATATGCGCCTATTCTCGTTGCACTCGCCGCCATAGGCATCCTGTACGGAGCGGCGGTAACCATGAGACAGACAGATTTGAAACGCTTGATCGCGTACAGCAGCGTGAGCCATATGGGCTATGTATTGCTCGGTATATTCGCTTTTACGGAAATCAGCATCACCGGCGCTTCATTACAGATGTTCAGCCACGGTATTGTCACCGGCCTCCTGTTCGCAATGGTAGGGCTGGTCTACGATAAGACCCACGACAGAAACCTGACGACACTGGGAGGCCTGGCACGGCAGATGCCGGTTATCGTGGTCGTCTTCAGCATTGCGGGGCTTGCATCTCTCGGTCTCCCCGGCACCAGCGGTTTCGCCGCCGAGTTTATCACCTTCGTAGGGAGCTTCTCCAGCACGGCTGTAGCAGGGATCAAGATCTACACGCTCTGCGGCGTTTTCGGTATCGTCCTGACCGCGGGCTACATACTCTGGATGCTCCAGAGAGTATTCTACGGGCCACCGCAGGAGAAATTCGACGGGACTCCCGATGCGGATACGGTAGAAAAGATTTGTATTTTCTGCTTTGTTGCCGCCATCTTACTCGTCGGTTTCTATCCGGCAATTTTGACCAATGTAATAAAACTCGGCGTTGCGCCGATAATCAAATATTTAGGTCTATAGGGGTAAATACAGTAAATGATAATAGCACAGGAGCTTCATCTGATTGCACCGGAGATAAGCATTCTCGTCTTTGCGTTACTGGTTATCATACTTGACCTGTTCGTAAAGAGGAAAAGCGTGCTCGCCGGTGTGAGCGTTATCGGAGCGCTTGTCTCTGCCGGATTTACGATCGCTCTATGGGGCACGGGACCGGTCGATGTATTCTATGCCATGCTTTCCGTCGACAACTTTGCCCTGTTCTTTAAACTGCTTCTGCTCGCAGCGGTGGTCCTTGTCGTCCTCGCGTCGCAGGACTACGTGAGCAAGTTCGAGCGGTTCCAGGGCGAATACTATGCGCTTGTGCTGATATCCGCACTCGGCATGATGCTGCTCTCCGCAGCCTCGGACCTGGTCTCCATATATGTTTCGCTTGAGCTCAGCGGCATCTCTCTCTACGTGCTTACCACTTTCCTGAAAGACTCAAAATCGAGCGAGGCAGGCTTGAAATACCTGCTTCTGGGCGCAGTAGCATCGGCAATATTGCTTTACGGCATGACATTCGTGTTCGGCCTTACCGGCAAAACCTGTCTCGTATGCGTCGCTGACGTCGTTGAGTCCATGCCGATACAGAGCATTCTCACCTATCCGGGGCTCCTTGTTGGCATCGTGCTGCTTATTGCCGGTTTCGGATTTAAAATTGCGTCGTTCCCGTTTCAGATGTGGGTGCCCGATGTCTATGAAGGCGCACCGACTCCCGTCACCGCTTACCTGTCCGTTGCAAGTAAAGCTGCCGGTTTCGCGGTGATCACCCGCGTATTCTTCACCGCATTCGATGCGCCGGCATGGCTCAGCATGGACTGGGGAATGATAATCGCTATACTGAGCGCTATTACCATGACGGCAGGTAACGTAATCGCCCTTTTCCAGAGCAACATCAAGCGTCTCTTCGGTTATTCCAGCATTGCACAGGCAGGCTATCTCATGGTCGGTCTCGCCACAGTGGGAATGGCTGCTAATGCAAATACTGACGGGCAGAGCGGCATCGTATTTTTCCTTATGAGCTATGCGATGACAAACCTGGGCGCGTTCATCGCTATCATCGCCATCACCAACAAGCTCAACAGCGATAATATCGACGACTTTGCCGGTATGGTCAAACGGGCACCGGTACTGGCAGTTGCCCTGAGCTTCTGCCTGCTTTCCCTGATCGGTCTGCCGCCCACCGGAGGGCTTATCGCCAAAATATATATTTTCAGCGGCGCCGTACAAAATAACCTCCTGTGGCTGGTCATCGTGGCTGTATTCAACAGCGTGATATCCGCGTTCTACTACCTGAGAGTGGTCAAGGTAATGTGGACCGGCACCGCCGCGTCCGAAGAGAAAGTACCGTCCTCGTGGCCGCTCCGCATCGCAGTCGCGTTCTGCTGCCTGCTGGTATTCTTGCTGGGAGTTGTCCCCGGCAGCTTCGTGGGCATCGCCGAAGCAGCGTCAAAGCTCTTCAGCTAGACCGGACAATCAATCCACTGATCCAACATGTTCGCATAGCCAGTGTTTTTTCCTTTTATTACGTTTATACCACATATTCACTGTAAACAGCGAAGTTAATACCATCCTTTTTTACATGTCAAATCCATTTCGGTATTGTCTCCATTAAACGATATAAGAGGTTGATACCGGAAGTAAGATCACTTAATAGAAAAGATTCTTATAAAAATACTATTATCGTATTTAATTTTTATATATTGCGGATCTTCATATCAGAATATATAATATCTACTTATATGAAGATTGTTTTC
>CAZAIO010000070.1:0-13858 GCA_964485235.1 uncultured Dehalococcoidales bacterium | reverse complement strand
ATATATAAATACTTATTCCCCGATTTTGTTAAATCTTGCCTGAGCTATGACACAATCACTTATTTTGTTAATGAGGGTTCGTTAGAACAGCAGAAGATTATTAATAGAATGTTATGGTATTCTGGCCGCTGTAAAGAATTTCTGGCAGCACTTGATTATAATTGTGGCCTAGTTATAAGAAGAAAGGACGCTTTTAGAGCCGAAGCTCGAAAGCCCGAATCCGATCAGCGGGCGACTGAAAATAAGTTTGATAACCAAACGCCGTAACCACATACGGGATTTTTGCGAAGGAACAAATATCTTTGAAAAACGCTCAGCGCTGTTTTGTTTAGAGGTAATTATCGGTTTTAAGAATGTCTCGTACGACCGGAAGGCTTCCTGATAATCTCCGGTATACCGCTCCAGTTCGTGCGCAATGACGTATGCATCTCCCATCGCCATATGCGAACCCTGACCCGCAACCAGTGTCAAGCACCCGCAGGCATCGCCGAGCAGCGCTATCCTCCCTTTACTCCACCCGGGCATCAATATTTGCGTAAGTGAATCAAAGAAAATCGGTGTTGTCGGCTTAATATCATCGAGTACCTGTTTGCCTATCCATCTGGACTTTTTAAATTCTTCTTTGAGGAGAACCAATCGCTTATCCCCCTGAACATATCCCAGATTTGAGCTCCTGAAAACGTAGAGTCCGGTCATCGTTTGATTACTTAGAGGGTAGAGCCCTATAAGATGGTCCTTTTCTTCATACATCTTTAAGCAATTTTGCAGGTCGTACCTGTTTGCTGAATGAAACGCCGTCACATATGCTCCAAGGAATCTTGCAAATTGCTCTTCCGGTCCGAATGCGAGCTCACGTACTCTGGAATGAACGCCGTCCGCACCAAATACCAGTGAAAAGGAATCCCTGCTATCATCCTCAAATTCAACTTCAACCGATGAACCGGTATCATTTAAGGAACGTATAACGGTACCAAACCGCACTCCGAGTCCGGTGGACTTCGCCCGTTCAAAGAGAATCGCCTCCAGGTCTGAGCGCCTCAGGTAGACATAGTTATTATCCAGGGCATGTCTAACCCGGCTAATTGGCACTGAGGCATACGGTTTGCCGGAACGGTCGACATACTGGAGGTAGTCGATGGGGTACTTTACTGCTCTCAGGGCATCGACAATGTGAATGCGTTCTGCGACATCCCAGCCGGTACCGAAGAAGTCCATCATGTATCCTTCTTTCCTGAGTACCGGGTCTCGTTCGATGATAAGCGGGTCCCAGCCCTTTTCGAAAAGCAGGATACCAAGGGTAAGCCCGGCGATTCCCCCACCGGAAATAAGGACTCTTTTACCGGATTTACTATCGTACATAGCTTCTCTATAACTTATTATATATCAGTCCATATAACTCTTAAACTTCCGTATATTTTCCCCCTGTGGATCAATCTTAGGAATGACAAGCAAGTTTACAGCAATCACAAGCGAGATTAGGGGGAAACAGAAACAGACCCCGGGACCTGGATATCATCCCATCAGGCTTACCTTTAGCGTTCCAATGAGAAGCCATCACCTCAGGCATTAGGGGCGACAAGTATAAAAAAAACAGCACAAGGGCGCCTATGGCTATCACGAATTTATTAAGTTTCATATTCATGTGTTATCAAAGTCGATCGCTATTAAATTGCACAATTTAGTAGAATGTGACATCCAGTCGAAATTGCAAAAAGTAGCGTTTTGTTTAATTTATAATTGCTTGTATTGACCAGTAATGAAAATGCTATTGCGTTAAGCTAAAGGTAAGGTTGAAAGTTCTACCTTTTGTAACTTCAGCTCCACCATACTTCAATTACACCACTCACTCCGAAGGATGATCAATAAACCTTCTCCCCTTTAGACGCCTGATAGGATACTTATAGAAAAGCTCTTTCGAAAACAAAATAGATCCCTTCCCTTTGAAGGGAAGGGACAGGGGATAGGTAGAAAAGACTCCATTGCGATAGGGCGTAGCCCTGTGGCAATCTTGTTGACAGTCCGCAGTCCTCAGTTATTCTACATATCGTCCTGATCTTTTCGGATTACGGTAACTATATAAACATAATGATGAGTGATTGATGTAATGACTTATCCATTTCAATAGGATACAATTTTATCAGGATAGATTTATTCCGGTGTTTATAATTTTAAATCCTGTTGGAGTAAATGACAGAGACTGAGAGAGCATTCACTGAGTGAGGGGGTTTATCATGGAAGTAAAGAGTTTTTGGGAACGCCTTTTTTTCTCGCAGAAGCCTTTTATAAGCTATCTGGGAATGGCATATATTCTGGGTTTTGCCAGCTTTGGATGCATGCTGGTCGGGATAATCAGCGAATCGATTGAAAAGGTGCTCGGACTTCAAGCTATTTCATGGTTTCTGATTGGAATCTGGATACTCATCCTGGGTCTCTGGTTCTGGTTGGAATGGAGCTTCCTCAAACGCGGTCACAAGTCTCAATAAATTCAGGTTTGAAAGCTTATTTTACGAGAAGTCAGTGAAGTTGCTTTAATTGTTATCCCGATGTTTTTTCGATGGTAACAAGATATTACACGATATCTAACAATATGGCGTTTTGTGGCTATATGTAGAAACTTGTGGATTTATGAATCAAGCCGAATCCTAACTATGAACCGGGATTGTGAATGAAAAGCTAGTACCCTTGCCTGATTCGCTGCTAACTTCAATCTTACCGTCATGAGCCTCTACGAGACGTTTGGCAATGGTTAGTCCAAGACCACGGCCTCCCGAAGCCCTGGTTCGGGATTTATCTACCCTGTAAAATCTTTCAAAAATATTAGGCAGTTCCTCTTCCGGAATACCTTCGCCAGTGTCGCTGACTTCCACTCCGATGTAGCCGTTATATTCTTTAGCAGCGACCTTAACTTCGCCGCCGCGTGGTGTATGTAATATCGCATTATCGAGCAAATTGCGAATTACCTGGCTTATTCGCAAAGCATCAATTTCAACAGAAGGTAGCACCGAGGGAAGATTAACGCTAAGACTTATTCCCTTAGCTTTAGCCTGTTGTTGCATTGATTCCGTTACCTGTCCGATTATATTAGCTATATTCTCGGGTTGACGTACTAAATTCAATTCATTTGAATCTGCCTGGGACAATAATTGAAGGTCACTAATGAGCCGTGATAATAGACCAATATCTTCATAAATGGAATTCAGATTCTCTCCGGTCGGTTCAAGCAGTCCATCCTGTATGGCTTCCAAATAAGCTTGAATGCTGGCAACCGGAGTCCTCAGCTCATGAGCTACATCCGCAACCAGATTCTGTTGGAGTTGTTTGGCATGAATCAGGCTGTCCGTCATAGACATCAATTCCCCTGCCATAGAATTAAAAGTCTGAACCAACTTTCCCACTTCATCCTTTCCTTTGAAATTGACCCGCTGCGAGAGGTCGCCCTTGCCTAGTTTGCTCGCGGCAACAGTGATCGCATGAATCGGGGCAGAAATACGCTGCGACAAAAAATAGGTAATCACTAATGCCACTATAATGGCTAATATGGCCCCCCATAGTAAGAACCAATTTATTGAGCTAGATACGCCCTGGATAGAAGCATAAGAACCCTGCGGCAGAAGTTCCGGACCAATGTATAGAATGCCCACTTCTTTTTCCCTATCACGTATCTCGATGACTTCTTGATCGTTGCCAAGCCACGCAGGGTTGTATTGCTTCCCGATATAATCTAGTCCAGAGTCAGCCACAACCGAATTATTCCCATCGGTCAAAATAGTTCTTTGCCCGTAGATGCTGCCCATATGTTGAACCACAGGTTGAATATCTGTCCAACCACTTCCGTGTGAATAATATTGGGATAGTAAGCATTGTGCCCTATCCATCTTTATCTGGCTTGTTTGCTGCTGATATTGCTGGATTTTGGCTCCCGATGTCTGACTTGCGAAAATAGATACGGTGCCAATGGCCACACATATGACCAGAGCAAATGCCAGGATTAGACGAAAGCGCAGAGTATGAATCAACTGCCGGTCTCCAATGCAAATTTATAACCTACACCAAAAACTGTTACAACATATTTAGGATTGCCGGGGTCAGGCTCAATTTTACGACGTAAGTTTCTTATATGCGTCTCAATAGTATGCTCAAAACTGTCGAAATCATAATCGAATATCTGGTCGATTAATTCTGCACGGCTAAATACCTTTCTCGGTGATCGAGCTATTATACCCAGCAACTTGAATTCGGTGGGGGTGAGAGCAATATCTTTACCATCCAATGATACCTCATGTCGGACAAAGTCTATTTTGAGAGAGCCCAGTTTTAATTCCTCCGGCACATGTCCCGGACCCGGCACCCTCCTTAAGACTGCTCGTACTCTTGCCGCTATCTCCCTCGGGCTGAATGGCTTGATCACATAATCATCGGCTCCCAAATCCAATCCTTTTATCCTGTCCTGCTCGGCAGTCCTGGCGGTTAGCATAATAATGGGCACTTCCGATTCCTCTCTTAAAGTTTTACATACCTCATATCCATTTATACCGGGCAACAGAAGGTCCAATATTATGACGTCAGGATGCTTTTCTCTGGCAAGGCGAAGTGCTTCATTACCATCCAATGCAGTATGGACTTCGCAGCCGTCTTGCTGCAAGTAAATCTTCAGGATCTTTACAATCTTGACGTCGTCATCGACTATAAGTACTTTCTTAAGAGGCATTACTCATTCCTGCAAAAGCTAAATATCCTTCAAATTTGCCATCGGTTTCATGCTGGCTAACTTTCTGACCAAAAAGAATGATACTGCCACAGATACTACTAATGTTAATACGAAAAACTGCCAGACGGCAAAACCTGAAATCGTAAGTGGTGCAGTTAAACTGGATAAACTATTATCCAGCCCCTGCATTGTGTTTGCTTGAACGCTGATAGATCCAATGGCTGTCATGGTCAGCAGACTGACAATGATGCCAAGAATAAATCCAGAAACAGTCTGCACAAAGACTTCCGATACCAACTGTCTGCTTATATTTGCTTTTGTCCAGCCGATTGACTGTAACACGCCTATGTCCCTCCTCCTTTCCATGAGCGAGTTTGTGTTTACTTGAAACAAAATAACAGCCAAAATTATTGCGATTATCGCTAGTACCAGCAAATAGAACTGGTGGTAAATTCGTACTACATTGCTGAGTGATGTTGCTATCGAACTCGCCGAGACAATAACAGCATCTCTGTCTATACTGCCGATTTCAGATCTGATTATGTCCTCGGACGATATATCATCAAGTTTGACATATACTTGGCTGTACCCGTTTATGCTGGAAAGTTTTTGTGCTGAGGCTAGACTTATGTATACATTGGTTGCTGAGACTTGGCTCTCATCTTCGCTGGCGATAATGCCGGTAATTTCGAAGGTCTTATTGCTTAGCTTCAAATTATCCCCTAGGTTTAGCCCGTAGAATTTGGCAAAGTGTTTCTCGACTACCGCTTCGTTTTCTTTATAAGTGTTAAAAAAATGGCCTGACGTAATCCAGGAACTATATGTTTTGCCCATATAACTATCCGGTTCCAGGCCCTCTACAGAAATGAACTTTCCGTTTTCAAAACACCACAGTACCAGAGACTTAGAAATATCCTTTACCGGCTCTAAATTAGCGATATCGTCTATTTCTTTCTGGTAAAAAACGCTTTTGCCAAAAGGTAATCGAATATCATTGGTAGTTGTTGTCGATGCATGGCTGTCAGCTTTTTGGATTATCATATCGACACTGATACTTCTAAATGGCAGGTAAATTGCTTCGGAATAGGCGTTCATGACCGATGTCAAAATCACAAAAATAGCTACTAAAACTGCCACCGCGAGGATGTTAGTTGTAGTTCTCCCTTTCCTCCTGATCAGTTCTTTAATAAGATATAATAAACTCAACGCAGGCCTCCGTGTTATGTAACCTACAATGTGCTTCATCCGATCGAATATCTAATTGGCAACCAGACCTGCCAGGACTGTATCCAGGTCTTGTTTAGTCCACTGGCTGCCTTCGAACCATTGGAATGCCACACCCTTACCATTTACGTTATACTCATACTTGCCGTTAATTATTACGTTCAGGTGCGCCGATAGTCCATGCTCTTTAAAGTAGTTCTGGCCTTGATTTGTTCCCAGATCAATCCACTGGACCTGGACCTTATCACCATACCTGGAGAGCACTTCCTTTATAGCATTTACCGTTGGCTGCATCGGGCCATGGTTAATATATCCTGCTATGACAACACTGACAGTATTATGTGTAGTATTCGGCAGAGTAGCGGACTGGTCTACTGCCTGTGAATCAGTAGCTGGAGGCGGTGTTGTGGATTGAATTGTTTTAGATTCTTCATTATGGCTGGTAGATATTTTCGGAGTACTTGCCGATGTTGCAGAGCAAGCTGCTGAAAAGGAAATAGCTGACAATAACAATATTATTGTGAGTACTTTGATTAAATTATTTATTTCGGTTTTCATTTATTATTCTCCCGTCTATGAGCTTTATTATGCGGTCCGATTCTTTGGCTATTTTGTCATCATGAGTTACCAGCACAAATGTTTGCCCGGTTTCTAAGTTCAATTTCCGGAGCAATTGGATTATTTGTGCCCCTGTATTGGTATCGAGGTTTCCGGTAGGTTCGTCAGCGAAGACAATCTTCGGCTTATTTATCAAGGATCTGGCTATTGCTACCCTTTGCTGTTCACCACCGGAAAGCTGACAGGGATAATGCTCCAGTCTCTCGCTCAGGCCGACATTTCTGGCAATTTCTTGAGCTCGTTGGAAAATTTCTTTCTTGCCTATGCGTTCTGGAAGAAGTGGAATAGAGATGTTTTCGGCAAGATTGAGTGTAGGTATGAGATTAAAGGCCTGGAAGACGAAGCCGACATTATACCTTCGAAATATTGCCAACTCGTCCTCTGTCATCGTTGTTAATTGTTTATCGGCAATCACAATATTACCTTTATCGGGTTCCTCGAGGCCGGCAAGCAGTCCCAGCAATGTAGATTTACCAGACCCGGAGGGGCCCTGTATCGCTATGAATTCTCCTTCTTTTATATCGAACGATATATTATCGATTGCCTTCACCGTACCAAGCGTTTTACTGAGTTGGTCCACCATAACAATTTTATTCATGTTTCAAAACCTCCATCGGTCTTAGTTTGCTTATCTGCCACATGGCCAAAAATGAAGTCATGAGTCCGATTATCAGAACCAGCAGAAATGTCGCACATGCATATAGTGGTTCAATGCTGATTGGCAGCGGGTATGTCTGCACAACATTGGCATCATTGGGATTTGCCAGCAGAAAATGAGGATAAGCGCTCAGTTCCCACGGTATAGCTATCGATACTGTAGTACGACCGAGGATGAATATGGCCAAAGCCGATAGAGCCAGGCCTGCTGCAAATCCGCTGAGAATCTGGATAATTGTTTCTATAGCTGTCTCTTTTTGGAGATCTTTTCGTCGGAAACCTACCGATTTCATTATGCCGAATTCTTTTCGTCTCTCCAGAACGATGTGCAAGGTATTCCGGGCAATTATCAAGGCAGCTCCGGCGAAAATTACCAACGCAATAATCCACATCAATTTATCTGACATACGGAAAACCGCAGATATCTGGTCTTCAAAAGACCGAGGTGTATAGATATTGTATGTGCCGATAATCTGTCCTAAGGGTGTTTCTCCTGAATTGGCACTGGGGTCGCTCAAAGCCCCCTTTATTTCTTGAGACACCTCGGTTATCCTTGTCTGGACAGCGTTCACTAAAATTATGTTTACATCTGTTTTATTAAATGTTTCCACTGCCTGCAGGTTTTGTGACTGGTAAGCCATATCTTGCGCGACTCTTAAATTAACAACAAGATCGGATGCTGCTATTTCATTGCCGGATTCTCTCATAATACCTGTGACAATGAAGTTTAGGCCGGATACCGTTGTCTTACTGCCCGGTCCGAGGTTGTATTTTTGGGCATAGGTTTTTTCAGCCACCACTTCACCATCCGTGGTGGGAATAGAACCTTCTATTAACCGGGACGTCAGTTTCCTGCCAAAATCATCGTTCCAATTGACTCCCAAAACACGTTTGAAATGATCTGCATCAAAAACCCAGAGTGAAAGCGCAGTAGCAACATCTCGGACACCATCGATCCGGGTAATTTTCGGAATTGATTCAACGCTTATCGGTGCCAGAGAACAAGAGAGCAGTACGCCCGATATATTTTCAGGAACATTGCCATTTTTTTGTACTATGAGGCTGCTCTGCACATCTTGAAATGGTAATCTGGATGCGTTTTTATAAGCGGCCGCCAGACAGGTTAAGACAATAAGCATAAATGTGACCAGCCCTATCGTTACCACGTTTAGAAGATACAATTTCTTTCTATTGATTAGTTCCTTGAGAGCCAGGTAGAGCATTTGTGGGTACTCCTGTAGGTTTAGTTCCCCCTTGTGATTCCCATACACCATGCAAGTTCAATACCATATAGAGCAATAATACAGGGCAGATATCAAGATTCACTCAAGATTTATGTAAAAATAGAAAAAATGTGGGAGTACTTAGAAATCGACCTCTATAGTCCTGGTTTGGGAGTTCTTTCCATTGAGTAACGTATGAAACCAGGCACTATGTCACAATTCTGACTTTTGTATAGTCTAAGTTAACGGTAGCATTGTATTGTTGTTTTAATTATTCTTTTTTATGCCCAATTGCTGAAATTGTGTTCTTTTGACCTTACCCCGTAATTAGCATCACCTGTGCTTAGAATCCAGCCATTATGTTGGCATACTCCACTGGTGTCCTGTGATTCAATGAGCTATGTGGTCTGACTGTAACCATCAGGGTTGCCTGTGGGAAGGCAACACCTGATTAAAAGCTCCGCTAAAGCGTACAACATGGGGAAACGCGATACTCTTTTTAGCCAGATTGTCTAGAAGCCTGGTTTACTTAAAGAAGTAATAATTTCCCGCTTTGTTAAACACGTTGGCTTTTTGTTGAATAATAAATAACGGGTGGTTGAATAATCATTACCGGTGGAAAGCCTGTTTCAGGTTAAGCAGTCAGGGCATACGATAAATAAATACTTATTCCCCGGTTTTAAATACAAGAGCTATAATGCCAAGGATAGTAAATACAAGTGTGATTGCCATTATAACCCATGTTTCCGGCTGGTTCGATAGCAATACCAGGGAAACAATCATCGCAGCCATTCCCCAGAAATAACTTGAATACCTGGCAAGTGTTCCATTAAAAATCCCCGGCATGTCCTCCAATAAAAGTAATATAACAAAGGGGAATAGCATTCCGTCATATACCTTTGTTACCAGGTCCGTCTCATACGTTCCCATAGGCAAGCGTACCAGGAAATAAAGTAATGACATATGGGCCAGCATGATATAGGAGAAACGCGGTATATGTTTTTTTAACCAGAAATCGAGTTGTTTGTTGGACAGATGAAAGAGATCGATATGGAATATTCGTTCAAATACTATATCGATAATTATCAGTGCCAGTAATGCGGCATTTATAAGGGCTGTCAAATAATGGGGTAATAGTTCTAATGCGGCCGGGATTATAAAGAGTGCGGTAATAAATGCAATAATGTACGATAACAACCGGCGGTTGAAATAGGCAATCCCCACTGCCAGGAAGGCTATAGCTTCAGTGTAATTGTGACCCCAGTGGGGATTTGATTTGTATGACATATACCACGGGAAAACCCAGAGGTAGAGCCACAGCGACCCCATCAAGACCAGAGCGGTCCCGCCGTTTAGTAGTTTCTCGCTGAAAAAATTTGCCGGTTTATGTATTTCGCTACCCCTCATACAGCTTATCAACAAAGTTTAACGGAAATCGTTGTTATGGACATTATTAAATAACTTAAATAAGACTGTCAAAATTCGCCCCCGATATTAAAGTTAGGGTAATTATCTAGCAGACTTGAATACTGGAACGGGATCGAAGAAATATCGTGTTCATTCTCTTACTACGTTCACTGGCTCGCTTTGTATGCTATTGGGAGAATATCTGTTAAGACCGCCTGTTTTTAATTATGAAGCGATTTAAGTCCGCGCTTTATAAATAATTCGTAGCACATCCACCCGCCTAACCCGGCATATTCTATTCCTACCAGCCACAGGTTTTCAGAATAGGGCACAGTTATGTATGCTGCGTAGCTTAAAATTATTAGAATTGACCAGACTACCGGATAGCGAAAGCTGGTAAATACAGATACAAGCACCAGAGTAGTGATATACCACGGATGCACGGTAGTGGCGAGCAGGAAATATACTGTGCCGCACGCGAGCATACTTTGAAATAATGATTGCCAGCTTAACACCTTCTCCCTGAGCGCTATAACGATAATTACTATAAATACAGCGACGGCTAAAATGATACCTGACACGGCAATCGTGTTATAACCGGTGATAAGATAACCTGCCCATCGCAGTAAATAATAGACGCTGGCATTGAACTCAAATTTTTGGAAATAGAGGCTTAATGTTGAAAAATAATTTGCTATAACGCCGGTATTAAAAAACGGTATGAATAAAACGATGAATATGACTGAAACGATAACAGAAAATACTGCGCTTTTTACCACGCCAAGCCGTTTGATGAGCAAAGGTAAAAATATCAAAGGAAGTAACCTGGCGCTGATTGCCAGCGCAAAGCTTCCTGCGGCACAGGAAAGCCTTTCGTGTGACAGAAAATATATGGTCAGTACCAGGAAAAAAATCATGATCGCTTCCGGATGTATATTTCCTGTCAGCTCCATGATAACCAGGGGGTTGAAAGCATAGATAGCGACAACAGCCGGTGACATATCGAACCTGGCGGCTAATTTATAGAGAAGAATAATAGTGCCGATTTCCGCAATAATAACCACGGACCTGATGACGATAATACTGTATAAAATATTGCCGCCGGAAATTATAGCGCTCAGGCCGAAAACAAACTGGCACAACGGAGGATAAACTGAAAAGTAGTCCGCAGAATTGAGCCCTTCGTATAGTGAGGCGGTTATGCCGGGTACTGTTTGCATGCTATGGATAAACTGGGATGGTAAAACAAGATACGGATTGTAGCCGTGGACAAAGAGGAGGCCATCCCAGATATATCGATAATAATCATCGGTCAGGTTCGGCGTCATGAACATCAGGGACAGCCGCAGTATTAACGCAGCGCAAATAAAGACCGGTAACCTGACATTGAAGACCTTACGGGATACAGCCAGCAGGTAGATGCCGGATAGAAAAGCATACAATACTACGAGTTGAACAAAATTTGTCCTTACCGTTTCATAGCCGATCCAGATATAAGCAGGCAATGAAAGCGACAGGATAATGCCAATCCAGATAATTTTTTGTTTATCCATTCGTATGTCGAATCGCTACTAAAGATTGTGCTATGGAATAATAGAACACATATCCGAATCCTGATGCCAGCATGCTGTGAAACAACAACATACCGTAATTGTGAAAATAAAAGTCAAAATAAATACCTGCGAGACAATAGAACATAAACAGGCCTTCGAATATTGTTGTTCCGTTTATTCCGGATATCAGATATTTATTACCCTGCCACCTGCCTTTATTGCCTGTGATATTGAACTTTGGCGTTCGTATAAACGGGATTTTTTTCCCGATATAACCTTCAAATAAAGCAATTGAGTTATTGAGCGCGAATCCCATGGATACCGATAAAAATAAGGGGAATTTCTTCAGAAATGAGAGGATTGAGCTACCCGGTTTTTGAATTGTGGCAGTCCAGTAAAAATAGCTGAACAAAAAGAGGCTGAGCGGTGAGAATGAAGTAAAAAGAAATATATCTGCATAATAAGGATGGCTGCTCTTGATGAAAAGTAATGGAATACTCATCAGCGCAATCAGGAGAATACAGATGAAGACGGTGCAATTCATTAAATGAAAAAGTGCATGGACCTTGGTTGAACCGGAGATATGTTTTGATCTGAGTACTGAGAGCAAATTTTTCTTTGCGCATTCGGCTGCACCTTTTGTCCAGCGGAACTGTTGAGTTTTAACGGCATTCATAGTAACGGGCAATTCGGCCGGACTTCCTATATGTTCAAGATAGAGGAATTTCCATCCTTTAAGCTGTGCCCTGTAACTTAAATCCAGGTCTTCGGTTAGTGTGTCAGGTTGCCAGTTGCCGGCATCGATGATGCAATTCCTGCGCCAGATACCCGCAGTACCATTAAAGTTGATAAAATGGCCGCCGGCATTGCGACCTTGCTGTTCTATAGTAAAGTGGGCATCGAGCCCGAAAGCCTGCATCCGTGTCAGGAACGAGTAATTTTCATTGATATGCTCCCATTTAGTTTGCACTAGACCGACCTGCTTATCTTCAAAATAAGGCACTGTCTTCTTAAGAAAATCACGGGGGGGAATAAAATCAGCATCAAAAATAGCAATAAGTTCACCTTTGGCTGTCAGCAAACCATGTGCAAGAGCTCCCGCTTTAAATCCTTCCCGTGTACTACGCCGGATATGTGAAATGTTCAACCCTTTTGGTTCAAGTGCAGCCACTTTCGAATCGACTAAAGCGACCGTTTCGTCGGTAGAATCATCGAGAATCTGGATCTCGAATTTATCCTTCGGGTAATCGAAAGCGGCAACAGCATTTAAGAGGCGTTTAACAACGTATAATTCGTTGTAGACAGGTAACTGGACAGTTACAAACGGGTATTCACCTTTGTATATCTCAGGTGGACTCGAACTCCCGGACGGCCTTTTTTTTCGTTTGTAACGCAGGTAAAGAAAAACCAGGTTCGTTTGTATGAGGCTGTAAGCGAAAATAAAAATCAGGGAAATCCCGTACACGACCAGCATAGTAATAGTGACTGTATTTAATATAACTTCAGACATTGAATTATATATTTTTAAGTATGGTTGCTATAATGCCGCAACTGGCAAGTAGTGCTCCCCTGGCGGTACCTGATATTTTAGATGAGCCAATCCTTGGCCTATAGGTAACCGGCACCTCACAATAGCGAAGGTGCTGTTTGGCTGCTTTAACCTGCATTTCAGCAGTCCAGCCAAACGTTTTCTCCTGCATTCCTAATTGCAGTAACCTGTCGAATTTGATAGCTCGAAACGGACCCAGGTCGGTGTAGCTGGCTTTATAAAATAATTTGATCAGCGCAGTTGTTACGCGATTTCCA
Source organism: uncultured Dehalococcoidales bacterium (assembly GCA_964485235.1). Lineage (GTDB taxonomy): Bacteria > Chloroflexota > Dehalococcoidia > GIF9 > UBA5629 > CAZAIO01. Next base: position 662 of record CAZAIO010000070.1, on the reverse strand, counting down.
AGTTTCTGATAGGGCGACATTGCACCTGACTGTAGCTCGCCTGACAATCGTGAACCGATCACCAGATCATAGTCATGTTGTATGATCGGTTGTATTAATTTACTTATCTCTTCGGGATAGTCCGAGTAATCCCCGTCCAGGAATATAGCAATATCCGCTTTTTTACGTCTTGATCGCACATACTCAATACCTCTTAAACAGGCAGATCCGTATCCACGGCGGGGTTCATCGATTACTGTCGCACCGGCATTTCTGGCAATTTCTCCGGTGGAATCGCGGGAATCGTTATTCACAACTACAATTTCGGATACTATCTTCCCGGGAATGTCAGCAATTACCTTACCGATGGATTGTTCTTCGTCAAGAGCGGGGATTATTACAACTACCTCGGACATATTTATATTTAATTGTAACTCATGCATTACATAGTTTGAAATTAATTGTACGATAAACTAATGAATCCATCCGATAGGAAAAAGAGTGCTATAATGAAAATAACACGTAAAAAATTTTGCATCAAATGACAGCTTATTATTATATTTTTATATTATAAAGACTATGGTTCCAACTGCATTATTTATCTTCTTACGGTTTCCTTTACCGGGAAAAGTAAAAACACGTCTGGCGCAATCTCTGGGCAAAAATAAAGCGGCATGGTTTTA
>CAZAIO010000069.1:0-14454 GCA_964485235.1 uncultured Dehalococcoidales bacterium | reverse complement strand
TAACCGATAAACGCGTTTATCAGTACAATTATGAACATAATGGAGCCACCTTGAAAATTGCCAATAGCATAAGAAATGATTCCAGCTATAATGAGGATAATGACAAGAACATCCTTAAATTGAAGCAGAAACTGTAACCACCTTGGTGTCTTCGCTAGAGTGACGAGCTCGTTGTCACCGTATTGGGTGAGCCGTTTTTGAGCGTCCGCATTAGAAAGGCCCTTTTCATTTGTTTTTAGAGCTTCGAAGCATTCTTTGACTGTTTTCAGGTAACAATTACCAGGTTCTGGCATCGCATTGTCTCCGTCTACTATTATATGTGTGCGAACGATAAGCTATCAGGATTGTCTCGTATGCAACCAATGAGGGGTTTCTTTGATATATGCTACGCTTTTGTTCGCTCACTAGTCAAACCACACGCCTTAGCTATTAGCTTATCCCTTGTCCATACTGACCTTCTCCTTATTTAACATTACGTGTGCTTAGAATACGGTAGTTATATTAGGATACTCCGCCAGCAGCAGCGCTCACTTAAAAGATGGTACACTTATTACGGGCATGCTGTAATGGCAAGTAATCATGTATAAAGAAGAGGTAGTTCCCGTTCATGGCATTTATTACTCTACAGGGTGTCGGGCTTTCATTCGGCACTACTCTGCTTTTTGATGAAATAAACTTGACGATCGAGAAGGGTGAGAGGGTCGCTCTGGTGGGCCGTAATGGGTCAGGGAAGTCCACTTTGCTTAAACTGGTCGCAGGGGATTTCCGCCCGGATTCGGGCATCGTTGCGTTACAAAAGGGTATCCGTTCTGCTTATCTGGACCAGATGGTGCCCGGCGAGATGCCGGGTACAGTGCTAGACGTAGTAAAAGGGGATCCAGTCCGGGTTGAAGATGTGCGGGGGATAGAAGGGGGATGGGAGCTTCAACAGCAGGCTGAGAAGGTGATCTCGCAATTGGGACTGGATGCTCACGGGGTTTTTAATAACCTTTCCGCCGGTACAAGGCGTAAGGTGTTACTGGCAAAAACGCTTATCGGCGGACGGGATATCCTGTTACTCGATGAGCCCACCAACCATATGGATATCGATTCTATCAAGCGATTGGAAGAGATGCTGCTGCGGTTCACCGGTGCTGTAATACTGGTCACGCATGATCGTATGTTTTTACAGAGGATCGCCACCCGTATAGTGGAAATCGATAGGGGCAGGTTATTCGATCAGTCATGTGATTATGAGACGTTCCTGACGCGAAGGGAGGCAGCCAGGGATGTCGAAGATGCCCAAAATGCGCTGTTTGATAAAAAGGTGGAGAAGGAGGAACAGTGGATCCGGAGGGGTGTTAAGGCGCGACGCAGGCGTAACGAGGGCCGTGTCAGGGAATTGCTGAAAATGAGGGAGGTCCGGCGGGAAAGAAGAGATCGCCCCGGAACCGTGAAAATAGAAACCGGGGATGCCGAACGTTCCGGCAGGCTGGTAGTTAAGGCTGACAATGTCGATTTCAACTATGGCACTATGCCGGTTATCTCCGGCCTTTCCACGGTAATTATGAAAGGCGACCGGATCGGCATACTGGGACCCAATGGAAGCGGCAAGACCACCCTGTTGCGCCTTCTTCTTGGCGAACTACAACCGCACTCAGGGACTATCCGGCCGGGTGTCAACCTGCAGATCAGCTATTTCGACCAGTTGCATGAGCAACTGGATGATAATAAGACCGTTCAGGAAAATGTGGTCGAGGATAATCGGGATACCGTTATGGTCAACGGACGGGAACGGCATATTACAGGGTATCTGCGGGACTTTCTTTTTTCTCCGGAACAGGTACGCTCTTATGTCTCCCTTCTTTCCGGAGGAGAGCGCAACCGGCTTTTATGGGCCCGGCTTTTTACCCGGTCTTCCAATGTCCTGGTGCTGGATGAGCCGACCAATGACCTCGATATAGAGACGATGGAAATACTGGAAGACTACCTGATGAAATATAAAGGGACGATACTTCTGGTCAGCCACGACAGGGCTTTTATTAACAATGTCGTCACCAGTACCCTGGTTTTTGAGGGCAATGGCGTGGTGAAAGAATATGTCGGCGATTATGATGACTGGCTGCGTCAGCGCCCGGCAGAAGCAAAACCGGTTAATATCTCAAAAGGCACACAACGGGTCCGGACTGAAAAGCCGAAGGCCAAATTCGGATTTCGACAACAAAAAGAACTGGACGCTCTCCCGCTCACTATCCAGGCGCTGGAAACGGAACAGGAGGAACTGTACCGGGTGATGGGCGACCCGGACTTCTATAAAAATGACGGGTCCGGGGTCGTCATTCAGCAGGAACGGCTTGAGGAAGTAAAAAAGCTGCTGGCTGAATCATACACGCGATGGGAAGAGCTCGAACAACTTAAAAATGAGTTGTGAAAGAAACATACCTGTCATGCGAACCTTTTAGACTCACCGCTGTAAACCGGTCCATGACATCAATAGAGTCCGTTTTACAAGCATATGTTCGGTTAAATTAAAACCAATGGCTGTTTAGGCGAGTTCCACCGTCACCGCATTCTTGCGGATCCGGCATTTACCGACTCTGGCTAATGTTTGCTTCACATACTGTTGCGGTACATCGACCAGTGTATGTTTATCGAGAATACTTATTTGTCCGATGGTATTACCGGGGAAGTCTGCATAGTAGGCTATCGTGCCGACGACATCGGCAGGGCGTATACCGTGGGATTTTCCCGCGCTGAGAGTCAACCGTACCATTCCCTTTTCAATAGAACCATTGTCACCGTTACGGCCGTTTCCTTTTTTACCGCGTTTGTTCTCATACCGGGCTTTTGGAGATCGCATTTCCTTTAATTCGGTAATCGGCGCAATCGGGCGCTGTTTCTCTTCTGCCCGGGCTATTTTCAGGGCTGTTGCAGCGACCTGAAGCGGATCGTGTCCCATTTCTATCAGCCGGTTGACCATCTGTAACTCTTTCTGACAGCGGCCGCGTTGTAACCAGACCATCATCTTTTCCTGTAGCTGTGCTTGTCTGTGTTCCTCGATTTCCTCCGTCGTCGGGATTTGTATCCGGGTGATCTCCTGCCTGGTAAATCCTTCTATCCGGTGCAATTGCCACTGTTCCTTCACTGTCAGCAGCGAAATGGCAATGCCTGTTTTACCGGCTCTCCCTGTACGCCCGACGCGATGCACATACAATTCCGGGTCCTCGGGCAAGTCATAGTTAAATACGTGTGAAATATCGTCGATGTCCAATCCCCTGGCTGCAACATCGGTCGCAACAAGTACTGTCGTTTGATTACGCCGGAAGCGGTTCAAGACCTGTTCCCGGGTCTGCTGGTTCAAGTCCCCATTCAACGCTTCGGCAGGAAACCCGCGTCCCATGAGTTCATCTACTAAATCGCTTGTACCCAAACGCGTTCTGACAAATATGAGCGCACTGGTGATATCTTCAACCTCAAAGATTCGCGTAAGAGCAGCAAGTTTTTCACCTTTATTGACAAGGCAATATCGATGTTCAATTGCATCAACCGTGAGGTGTTTGCTTTTAATGCTGATCGATTGTGGTGAATGCATGTATTTTTTAGCAATGCTGCTGATTTCCGGTGGTATAGTAGCAGAAAAAAGAGCGGTCTGACGTTCTGCCGGAACGATGCTCAGGATATTTTCAATATCATCGATGAAACCCATGCTGAGCATTTCATCTGCTTCATCGATAACGACAGTGGTTACATGGCTTAGATCAAGTTCCCCTTTCTCTATCAGGTCCTGTAAGCGCCCGGGTGTACCTACTACAATATCCATTCCCTGTCTGAGGCAACCGATCTGCTGGTTATATGATTGACCGCCATATATTGCCAGAACACGTACATTCATGTTCCTTCCGTATTCATTGGCCGCCTTTGCTACCTGTAGGGCCAGTTCCCGTGTGGGAGCCAGCACAAGCGCCTGTATGCCATGCCGGCCTTGTTTCATGGTTTGAATAATAGGTAAAACGAAAGCCGCTGTTTTGCCGGTACCGGTCTGGGCCTGGCCGATCACATCATGCCCATCCAGCATTAACGGGATAATCTTCGATTGAATTGGTGTGGGGGTGATATAGCCTAAATCAGAAACAGTCTGCTCCAGTTGCGATATCAGTCCCAATTGGGAAAATTCGGTTGTCATTATACTCCTGCTTGCATCATCAAAAGTCCACCGTATTACCTGTTCCTCGCGGACTCGATTCCCCTGTTTGCAAGTAAGAGTCTGCTGTCACAAAAAAATACCGTCCACCTTTCTTAGAAAAGTAAGCCGGTATTTCTCCTGTGCGTATCCTCGGTTTACGTGGCTACTATCATTGTAACATAAAACAGGACTATTGTAGTTTACCAATATGACTTTACCGGTGCAGATATAGTGTTGGATACGAGCCTTGCTGCAAAAACTTTAAAATTGTATCAGGCATGGTTCAATCCTTCCCGCGTCCACAAAGATTTAAAATTGTCGTATTTTGCCCGAGTGCTTACGGATATATCTGCACATCAGAAGAACTAACCGGTGCCTGTCAGGTTTAATTTATGCTCCGCCAGTAAATAGAATGCAAGTAGCCCTCGATACGGACGAAAAGGTTCTAATGTCTCGGTAACTTCGAGTGAGGAGAGCCTTCGACCTTTTCCCAGAGTATCGCCTACAACCGTTCGAATGGCAAGATCGTCTACCGGTACACAGTCAGGCCTTGCCAGACCACGCACAAGGATATAGTCGGCTGACCACCGGCCGAATCCCCGTAGTTCCATTATCGTTTCTCTCGCTTTATCATCGTCCATGTTTTTCAAAGCATTAAGGTCGAGTGTGCCATCAACAATCTTCATTGCGAGTTCCTGTATATATTCTGCTTTCTGCCGTGAAAGGCCACATGAACGCAAGTCCTCACATGTTGCCTCCGAAAGTACATCCGGTTCGGGAAAAATCCACTGATTTGCTATTGTTTCTCCGAACCGTTGAACTATTCGAGACCTGATCCGGTAAGCAGCAGCCAGGGAAATTTGTTGTTCGGTGATTGCAACTACAGCCATTTCGAAGAGTGATACGGGTCGCATAGGTTTGAGCCCATTGAGTTTGTGTGTGAGTGCTGCCAAATTTTGATTTCCGGAAACTAATCGATATAACGGTGCTAAGTCAAGTTCGGCGAACAGTACCCATTCAGCGATTTTGCGAATATTGATTTCGCTGATATCCTGTATCGATGATGCTGTCAGGTTACCTTCAGTCCCCGGAGCCCGGCTGACTTCGACCAGTATCGGACTTCTATTAATTTTATATGCCAGACGGAGCAAATCACTCTGTTCTTTCTGAGCCGGCTGAAAAGACCTGACGGCTTGTAAGGACAGCGCAAAATTATATGGTTTAACTATATTTAATGTAACTGTATTCATGTTATCTACTTCATTTAGTTCAGTAACCAGTTATTCATTGTAATTGTATATCAATCAATATCGGCGTGCAGTTTGAATGCTTCTTATCCGGTATTCCTTTATCGTCAGGAAATTACCCTCCTCTATTTCTAAATAATACGATATTGAAGCTACTTTAGAAAGTAATTGATATTCCAATATTAACTGGTGATTAAAGATGATATGTGTTTAAATCTGATTATCAAAACTAACTGATATTTCAATATCGTGGTAATCGGGTTGTACGATGGAGTTCACACATTTCCCTCCTGCAGCAGGTAATGAAGCTAAAGAACTCTCATATTGTTTGTGAAATGACCATTGTCAAAACACTTAAATTTTATTAATATTTAATATTGACAATTCAGGTAAATAAAATTAGACTTCTGTAATATAGTATTAAATCTATTAATAAATAGAAGAATATATTCAAAGCTGGAGTCGAGGAGATGATACAAATGCGTAAATCCCTGTTATTTGTTATTTTATGCTTGCTTCTGACCTGGCCGGTGGCTGCGGTCTATGCGGCTCCGCCTCCGGATAAGGCTACCGGACTGGAACAGGCTATCCTTGTAAAAGACCGTCATGCCGATGCTCTATTGGATACTCCCGGTGTAAATGGTGTGGCCGTTGGTATTGCAGAAGGGAAAGCCGCAATTATTATTTTCACCGAGAAGCCTGGAATGCATGGTCTACCCAAATCGGTAGAAGGGATTCCGACGGTTGCATTAGAGGGCGGTCAGTTTGTTGCTTTAGCTCGTTCTTCCCGGGCATCGTCGGCATCAAATAAAACACCAAAAGTAATCATTACAAGTCCAATTGACGGGACTGTGTATGATAGTGGTGCTTCAGTCTACTTTTCAGGAAATGCTACCGATAAAGAAGACGGTGATCTGACCGGCAGCTTGATCTGGGCATCAGACAGCGTTCAAATAGGTAGCGGTACCGGTTTTGATCTGGTTCTGGAAGAGGGTAAGCACGTTATCACCGCTTCCGTAACTGATTCCGGAGGTAAGAGTGCGGTCAGTACGGTTACCATCACAGTGGGAACAGTTCCGCCAAGCGATAGGTGGGAGCACCGTCCTGTCCCGATCGGTGTCTCTACCGGACATTTTAATATTACTGCCGGCACTATCGGCGCAAGGGTTACCGACGGCGTCAATGTTTTTGCGCTGAGCAATAACCATGTCTACGCAGATGAAAATAAGGCAAGTATTGGTGATAATGTATTACAGCCGGGACCGTATGATGGCGGCAGGAATCCCGCGGATACTATCGGTACGCTCTCTGATTTCAGTCCGATAGTATTCTCCAGAAAAGCCAATAATACAATAGATGCTGCAATCGCACTTTCCGGTACGGGATCATTAGGTAATGCCACGCCTGCTGATGGCTACGGTATTCCAATGTCCACTATTAAAGAAGCATATATCGGATTACCGGTTATGAAATACGGCAGGACTACCGGTCTTACTCATGGTACAATCTATGCTATTGATGCTACGGTAAATGTAAGTTATGACTCCGGAACCGCTCGCTTCATACATCAGATAATTATCACTCCGGGGACGTTCAGTGCCGGAGGTGATTCCGGTTCATTGATAGTTGTTGATGATGGTACAGATACCAATAAACCTGTCGGCTTATTGTTCGCCGGTAGTTCGAGCTATACAATTGCCAATCCTATCAGTCCTGTTTTAACATATTTCGGTGTTGAAATTGATGGACAATAAATAGCCCATTCGATGATAATGTTCATAGACAGGGAAGAAGATTGTAACTCTTCCCTGTCCTTTTTAAAACAATGTGATGTCAGGATTAGATATACAGAAAGTACTACAAAAGCATACGTCCGAATTAATGGATATACCAGGCGTAACTGGTGTTGCCGTGGGGGAAACAAACGGTGTTCTTTGCATCAGGGTATTTGTAGATAATGGTAATACTGAATGCCTGGACCATATCCCGAATACACTTGAAGGCTTTCCGGTTCTTATAGACGGTGGCGGAGATTTTCGGGCACTTCACATCGGTGACTAGCTTTTCATATTAACTTTCAAATGATACGTTATAAGAGTTATTATTTTCATTCGTAGCCTGTTTTTATCGATAATATAGCCTTTAGAATAATGATGTAATATATTGCGATCATTGCGGCGATAGCAAGGAAAAACTATAACAGATAACCTGTTGTCAGGAGATAGCGCTGACGATAATATAGATTATTATTGAATAGTAGTATGGGGATTAATAAATAAGGCTCTGCCACGTACCGGCAGAGCCTTTAAGTATGTTGGAGAGTGAACTGCTAAAATTTTATTTCTTGTATTTCAGGACGACCATTTTCAACTGTGTATATTGTTCGAGACCTACTACGGAGCCTTCGATACCTATACCGCTTTCTTTGAACCCGCCCCAGGTTGTCTCCGGAGTTTGTATCTGGTTATTCACGAATACGGCACCGGCGTGGATTTCCTGAGTGAATTTTATTCCTTTCCTCATATCTTCCGTCCATACTACTGCGCATAACCCGTAACGCGTATCATTGGCAAGTTCAATGACTTCTTCATCGGTAGAGTATTTATCCATAATAACTGCCACCGGGCCGAAGATTTCATCTCTGGCTATTTTCATATTCTGTTTGACTTCTGAAAAAACTGTAGGCACCACATAAAATCCCTTGTCGAACGGAGGAGCAGGTTTGTGGCCTCCAAGGAGCAGTTTTGCACCTTCATCTATACCGCTTTTAATATAAGCTTCTACTCTGTCACGGTGTTCTCTGCTGGCAAGCGGTCCCAGGAAAGTATTCTTGTCCGCAGGATCGCCCGGAGCGTAAGTTTTGGATTTAGCGAGGAATTTTTCAACGAATTTGTCGTATACCTTTTCATGTACATAATATCTTCCTGCGTCCGAGCAGTGCATGCCTGCATTGTGATACTGCCACATGGCATGATATTCAACAGCGGCATCTAAATCAGCATCTTCACATATAATGACAGGATTATTTCCGCCGCATTCAAGGACGTAGCGTTTGAGTGTTGAACTGCCGGCAGACATGATTGCTTTCCCTGTCTCACTGCTTCCGGTAAAGCCGATAATATCAATTTCAGGATGCGACGCAATTGCGGTACCGACAGAGCCGCCGGGACCCGTGATTACATTTACCGCGCCTTTGGGAATATCTTCTATACCGTCGATTATCTCTGCAAGTTTGAGTGCGATCAGTGAATTAACACTGGGCGGTTTGATAACGCAGGTATTACCGGTAGCCAGCACCGCTGCTGCTTTTACTGCTATCATGATGAACGCGTGGTTCCATGGTGTAATGATTCCGCATACACCCATCGGCTCTCTTTGCAGGTGTATTAATGAATGTGGCACAGCGTTGATGTAGTTTCCCATAAGCGTTCTGCTGGCTGATGCCGCGTATTCCGACATCGCCGCTGCTGCCATAGGCAAGCCAGGCGCTTCCGCCGACGGAGTGCCGTGTTCAAGGACTTCGAGCTTTGCGATTTCTGCGGCATGCTGCCTGTATGCAGCAGCCAGTTTGAAAACTATGGAGGACCGTTCTGTCTGGGTTTTTCTGGACCAGGCTTTATAAGCCCTTCGTGCGGCCATTGCCGCCATATCTACTTCTTCCGGTCCGGCCAGAGGTATCTGAGCAATCTCCTCCCCTGTAGCCGGATTGAAAGTAGGAAATGTTTTACCTGATTTGGCCAATACCCACTTTCCATCTATCAACATCTTGGGTTGTTCCATTGTACTCTTCTCCTTACTTATAATTTACCTGAATGAACCTTTTTAAAAGTAATTATGCTATGTTGGGCAAAGACACCGTTTAGTTATCAGCCTGCGCCATGTTAAATGAAACGAGCTTATGTTGTGTATATGCTTCCAGACCGAGAATATGATGGTCTTTACCAATACCGCTCTCTTTAAAACCACCCCAGGGCAGCTCATTGCCCATGACCAGATGGTCGTTTATCCAGACACTACCGGCAACTATCGCATCAGCATACTTGATCCCTTTCGGTATATTAGTTGTCCAGACCGATGCACACAGGCCGAATGTAGTATCGTTTGCCATCTCTATCACATCATCTTCATCGGAGTATTTGATAATACAGGCGACCGGACCGAAAATCTCTTCCCGGGCGATAGTCATGTTCTGGGTAACACCGGTAAATACGGTCGGCATAATAAAATAGCCTTTATCAAGAGGCGGTTCGGCAGGACGTTTACCGCCCATTACCAGTTTGGCTCCTTCTTCAATACCCTTTTTAATATAATATTCGACATGATCACGGTGTGCTGCGCTGACTACCGGTCCTATCATCGTCTTTTCATCGGTCGGATCGCCCACAGTCCATTTTCCTGCATTTTCAATATACTTTTCTACAAATTCATCGTGGACTTTTTCATGTACGTAATATCTCCCGGGGGAGGCGCATATCTGTCCGGTATTCCATAGTTGAGCCATAGCGGCTTTTCCTGCGGCCATGTCTATATCGGCATCTTCGAGGACGATAAAAGGATTTTTGCCGCCGAGTTCCAGATTGAGGCGTTTTACAGTCTTGCTTCCGAGTTCCATAATCCGCTTGCCCACTTCGCAGCTTCCTGTGAAAGATACCATTCCTACGCCGGGATGAGAGGCGATTGCCTCACCCACAGTACTGCCGGGGCCGGTAACGATATTTACTGTTCCGGGTGGGAGTCCGTGTTTTTCCAGTATCTCACCGTACTTGAGAACAGTAAGGGCGTTGACACTCGGAGGTTTGATTATACATGTATTGCCCATAGCCAGTGCAGGAATCGACATACCGATAGCCACAGCTAAAGGGCCGTTCCACGGTATGATGAGACCGCATACGCCTATCGGTTCACGCTTGAGATAAAACCTGGCATTCTGGGATGTCGGTATGTAATCTCCCCATAAAGTACGGCACGCTTGAGGTATCCATTCCATAGACCCTGTGATACCTGCAAACATTCCGTTAGCCATTCCAACAGGAGTACCATGTTCCATGACTTCCATGGGTATCAGTTCAGATAGATTTGCTCTTACTGAAGCGGCGATATCCAGGAGGATTTGGTACCGCTCGTCCTGTGGTTTTGCCGACCATAAAGGGAAAGCTGCTCTGGCAGCAGCGACGGCTTTATCTACATCTTTCTGGTCGCCAAGAGGAACACGGCCGATCTTCTCTTCCGTGGCCGGATTAATAATATCAGATAACTTTCCTGATTCGGCTTCGACCCATTTACCACCTATCCACATATTGTGATTTTTCATGCGCTGCTCCTCCTTTGTTTATACCGGATAGAATTATCGATGAACATCACATATTAACATATTAAGATTCCATTGTATTATTTGTATTATATAAACTAAATCAAATAAATTGCTGTGTCAATGATTTAAATCACTGAAAAACAATAATGGTGATGCAAATCATCGACAAACTACATAGATTGAATTACATTGAAATTTACTTGCGAATGTAATTACGTATCAGTTGGAAAACGTATTAAGGTATATTCCAATTTATTCCCATTGAATCGACAGACAAAATTTAATGTATCCGTCTCGGGCATGTAGCGAAGTCAAATTTTCAAATTACCTTATTTCATGAATAAAAAGCACAGGGAATAGTATTTTGCAGTTGCAATCTTTACGATTGATGGTTTAATTATTCAAGGAGGGAAATTATGTCAGGTATAAAGAGTCAAACATTGCAATGTAATAATGTAGTTTATGGTTATGCCGGAAAGATATTACGTGTCGACCTAAACAAAGGAGAGTCAAAGAGCGAAATATTAAGTGAAGCTACTTTAAGAAAATATATCGGTGGAACGGCGTTAGGTATTAAGTATGTGTATGATGAAGTTAACCCAGGTATTGAATGGTCTGATCCGGATAATCGCCTTTTCATAGGAACCGGTCCTTTAGGCGGGACTAAAGTGGGCGGTACAGGGAGTGTTTCGGTAGTTACAAAAGGTGCGTTGACTAATGGAATTGCCAGTTCGCAGGCTAACGGCTTCTTCGGGGCATTTCTTAAGTTCTGTGGTTATGATGCTGTTATTATACAGGGGGCGGCTTCCGAATGGGTCTATCTTCACATATCCGAAGATGGTATTGAACTCAGAGATGCAAGCCATCTTGCCGGGAAAGATAACTATGCAGTAGACCGCTTGATTAAAGAAGAGATTAACAAGAAAGATAAACAAGCATGTGTTTTGAGTATTGGACCTGCGGGGGAGAACCTGGTCAGGTTTGCCTGTATATTCACTGAATCGGGACATATTGCAGGTCACAACGGTCTTGGTGCCGTTATGGGGTCGAAGAAGCTGAAGGCCATAGTTGTTGAAAGGGGTAAAAAGACAATTCCGCTAAAAGACAAAGAGGCTTTATCGGAGCATGCCAAAAAAATACTTGACAACGTTTTATCTGATAAGTTCGGTGCCGATTTTTTTAAGGAAGGAACGATAGGCGGAGTTATTCCTCTAACCATGATTCATTGGGTACCGGTGAAAAACTATACAACTAATGATCATGTTATTGCCAAGGAGAAGCTCATGCAATATTCTGCAGAGAGTATCCGGACCAGGTTCGATGCAAAACCCAGTCCATGTTGGGCCTGTCAGGCAAAACACTGTCACACAATGCGGGTAACGGAAGGTAAATATGAAGGCCGGATTTTGGAAGAGCCGGAATATGAGGGAATGGCATCATGCAGTGCATTAATCGGGGTAGACGATGCTGCTATGAGTGTTATCCTGGCGAATGAAACCGATTATCTGGGACTTGAAGTTAATGAGACCGGTTGGGTTGTAGCTTTTACTATGGAGTGTTATGAGAAGGGACTTATAACTAAAGAAGACCTTGGTGGTTTGGAATTGACATGGGGTAATGGTGAAGCTGTGATGACCTTGCTAAACATGATCGCTCACCGGAAGGGATTTGGCGATGTTTTGGCTGAAGGAGTAATGAGAGCTGCACAAAAAATAGGTGGTGATGCACCGAGTTTTGCTGTTCACTCAATGAAGGGCAATTCACCGCGAAGCCATGACCACAGGGCTATGTGGCATGAAATGTTCGACACTTGCGTGTCTAATGTGGGAACTCTGGAGAACTTTGGAAAATCACCAAATAAATTGTTTGATCTACCGGATAATATCGATCTTTTTGATCCTGTTATGGTCTCTACCAGAGAAGCCAGGATCAAGGGTTCTATGATATTCGAAGACTCTTTGGTAACATGTAACTGGAATACAAATAATCAACTTGATATGTTATGCGACGCAGTGAATGCAGCTACCGGTTGGGATGTGGATGTGAAGGAGGCTTTATTAATTGGCAGGCGAGCAGTTAATTTAGCCAGGGTATTTAACCTGCGTGCCGGAATTGGTGCTGAACTTGACGCACCGTCGGAACGATATGGTTCCGATTTGCCGGATGGTCCGATGCAGGGAAAAGGCATAATGCCTCACTGGGATAGTATGATAAAGAACTACTATAATTTAATGGGTTGGGATGAAAAGACAGGTAAACCGTTGCCGCAAACATTGAAAGATCTGGGCCTGGAACCTGTGATTTCGCAACTCTAGCAAGAGGTTACTGTAAATTAAGTTATACTATCGTAAAGGAATAGAATCTATAGAGTATTAAAAAAATACGTGATAAACTGTGAGCAATTCATTAAACCGGATTTCATTCCGGTTTAATGGTTATCAGTTAATGAATTGAGAGAAGGAGTTTTAATTAATGAGTGGTAAATTAAACGGCAAAGTAGCTGTAGTAACCGGGAGTGGGGGAACCGGGATAGGTAATGCAATAGCAAAGGGGTTAGCGGCAGAGGGGGCTAAAGTAGTTATAAATGATATTGGGACTTTAGAGGATGGGAAAAAAGCGGCAGACGTAGCGGTCGATCAAATTAAAAAAGACAAAGGTATAGCTGCTGCAAATTATGATTCTGTGACTACGTTAGCCGGTTGTGAGAATTTAATTAAAACAGCAGTGGATAATTTCGGCAGGATTGATATTTTAGTTAACTGTGCCGGCAATTTTAAAATTGCACCGACCGTCGCCGATTTTACTGAACAAGACTGGGATTTAACCATGGACCTTCATATAAAAGGTTATTTCGGCACTATTAAAGCTGCAGTTCCGCAAATGAAAAAGCAAAATACGGGCGGTTGTATTATTAATTTTTCTTCAGGAGCAGCTTTCCAGACCGGAGGCTCGTCCATGTTCCCCGGCGGTCTGCCTTTTTCATTTGCGGCATATGGGACTGCTAAAGCAGCCGTGTTAGGTCTGACAACAAATTTGTCTATAGAGCTAAAAAAATTCGGGATAACTGTTAATTCAATTTTACCAAGCGCTGTCACACCGCTATTTCCCGGAATACGGCAGAGAATTCTGGGTGGACCGACCGGAGGACCTGAGGATATTGCTCCGGTTGTTGTTTTCCTGGCTACCGATAGAGCCAAAGAGATTACCGGAAAATTTATCTATGTCTGTGCCGGTGATGTTTGCATATTCCCGCAACCATGCGAATTACCCGGAGAGAATATTTTCGTTCGGAAAATGGATAAGTGGACTGTGGATGAACTCACAGAGGTCTTCCCGCCTCTTGTGGGATTATAAGGAACACTTCGGATAAATTTCGAATAAATAGAGAATTGAGTGTTTGAAGGTGACCTTATTAGTTCTTTATGCAGACGATATAATTGTGTATAGGGAGCAGGAGAAATTAATCTGTGAATCCGGCTGCATATTAGTTAAGTAGCCGGATTCACGTCTAACGTGTCATACTATAATAAATCCAATAAATTAGATTATTCAGGTTGATGCATTCAAAGGAGGACTTATGTTAAAAACTACAACTCAATTATTACAGGACAGCCAGCCTATTTACGGTTATACCGGAAAAATATTAAGAGTCGATCTGACCAACAGTGAGTCCAGGAGCGAGGAGTTAAGTGAGGCTACTCTTAGGAAATATGTAGGTGGAACAACATTAGGAG
>CAZAIO010000068.1:0-15017 GCA_964485235.1 uncultured Dehalococcoidales bacterium | reverse complement strand
GGAAATTTGTATGAAATATTGTTTAGGTACTATAATATCCAGCCATGAAAGATGAACATAAGTCTTTGCAGGAGTTACTCGATATCTGCGAGCAGGTGACTCAAAAGAAAGTATCGATAGACCTTTACTGTCATGATTACGGTGTGCCGCTTTATCTTAAAGAGTTGCTCACGATAAAAACGATCGGAAGGACCCCGGGAATTAACGTGACCGGAGTAGCAAAATATATGAATATAACCCGCGGAGCTGTCTCACAGACAGTTGCCAAACTGGTAAGGAAGAAGCTGGTCCGTAAAGCATATATGGAAAACAACGCCAAGGAGGTCATCCTTGAGCTTACCGAACGAGGCAGGGAAGTATTCGATACCCGCGAGAAAATGCTCAGGGACTTTATTCGAATGGCACAGACCGACCTCGGAGACGAATTTCAACCGCAGCTCGAGATATTGATATCGATATTAAAGACCGTCGATATACTATTAACTGATTATGCAACGCAGATAAAAAACGTATAGCGCTATTTTTAAAAGAATATTTAAATGAATATTGGTTGTTAAGGAGAATCAATCTTGGAACAGACAAAGGGTTACGGGCAAAGATGGACAGCACTGGCTTTTATGGGCATTTCACTGTTGATTATTTCTCTGGACAATACTGTATTGAACCTCGCTTTACCGTCTATTGCAAGTGACCTCGGCTCCAGCGCCAGTCAGTTGCAGTGGATCGTCGATGCCTACGTACTGGCGGTCGCCGGACTATTGCTCACTGTAGGCTATCTGGGCGACCGTATGGGGCGTAAACCGACATTGATGATCGGTCTGATTGTTTTCGGCGTATTTTCGTTAGGCGCTGCGCTTTCCAATTCAAATGGTATGCTGATCTCAATGCGTGCCATGATGGGCATCGGCGCTGCGACGATTATGCCTGCAACTCTTTCTATATTGACCGCCACGTTCAGAGAACCGAAGGAACGTGCCCAGGCTATTGCATTATGGGCGGCTACACTGGCCCTCGGCGTCGGTATAGGACCTATCGTCGGCGGATGGCTCCTTGATAATTTTCACTGGAGTTCCGTGTTCTATATTAATATTCCGGTAATCGTGATAGGGATAGCGGGCGGCTGGTATTTCATTGAAAATTCGAAAACGGACAACCCCCGTAAGATAGATGTTCCGGGAACGCTTCTATCCATTGGCGGGGTCTTTTCACTGGTCTATGCCATTATTCGGGCCGGACAGGAGAGCTGGACTGCCCCTTATGTCCTCTGCGCATTTGCTGCAGCAGCCGTCCTTCTGGGGATATTTATTTTCTGGGAATTGAGGTCGGTGAATGCAATGCTTCCGCTGCATTTTTTCAAGAATATGTCTTTTACCGGCGCAAACGTAGCGCTGACTCTCGTATCCTTCGGACTAATGGGGTCGCTTTTTTTTCTGGGGCA
The DNA here is from genome assembly GCA_964485235.1 of uncultured Dehalococcoidales bacterium. GTDB lineage: Bacteria > Chloroflexota > Dehalococcoidia > GIF9 > UBA5629 > CAZAIO01. The sequence continues at coordinate 13,579 of CAZAIO010000068.1, read as the reverse complement.
GTTCCTCCAGTCGGTACAGGGATATTCTCCTTTTGAAGCGGGTATCCGGATTTTGCCGATGGCCGGAACGCTCTTTGTCGCAGCGGCAGTTTCTGCCCGTATTGCGCAGTATATAGGCACGAAGTTCACGGTTGCGGCTGGTATTTTGATCGCGGCGCTCGGCTTTTTCTACTTCGCGTATATTGCCGCTGTTGATGTGAGCTATTCACGGTTTGCCCTTGCCATGTGTATTGTCGCCGTGGGTATCGGTCTGACCATGAGCCCGGCGACGAACTCCATCATGGGGGCAATACCGGTCGACCAGGCGGGCATAGGCTCGGCAATGAATAACACAACACGGCAGGTCGGCGGTGCCCTGGGAGTAGCCGTGCTTGGCACTATTCTCAACTCAACCTATATCGGTAAAATGGACGCTATCGCCTGGCCGGCGCAATTGCCCGCTCAGGCCATTGATGCCATACGCGATAGTATTCAAGCTGCGCATATCGTCGCAGGGAAGATTCCTTATCCGCAGCTATCAACCATGATTATCGACCAGTCCAACCAGGCATTTACCGACGGAGCAGAAAAAGCACTTATTGTCGCTGCCTTTGTAATGGTGGTGAGTGTTATCCTGACTTTAATTATACTGCCGAACAGGGTACGTCCGCCGGAAGAGGCGGGCTACAGCGGTCCGAGAGAAAATACGGGAAACAGCACGGATAGTCTGTAAACCGGCGGATTACCGGCAACCCGCTCAGGACTGAAATTCTTGCCTTTAAAAATGAATAGCGATGAAGGGCTTGATGTCTACGGGAACAATATCCCATATGCCCTGCGTGCCGAGCGGCCTGGATGTTTCTATCCTCCTGCCTGCTACCTCGCCCCACCCGTGGATGACGGGAATTGTCAGCTGACGTCCGAACCAGCATGCCCGGGCAAGGCCCATACAGACCACCACTTTTGCCGGAATACCCAGTGATTTGCACATCCGCTTGAACCTGACAGATTTGGTGATACAATCATTACTCAGCAGATTATAGGGCTCTTGCCGAAGTGCTTCGGCGATTTCCTCGGGTGTATCGTGATATGTCATTCAGCCACCTTAATCGAACCATCGTATAATTAATTGTATATCAGGTAGGGCCGGAAGAAGAAAAAGAGCATGTTATTGAGAGCATGAGGATACGAATTATGTGTATAGAAATCGCGGTGTACAATAGTTGTCGCGGTCCAGGACTTATTGTACGGCTTTAAAAATGTGGGCCGGATTTTTATATAAATAATCGCATTGCCCATTAAACCATACCGGAGTATAATTCGATTTACGTCGCATTTTTTCGTGTTTACCTTATCTACTCTCAGCGGTGGAACTGCCTTTTTCCGGGTAAACGAAAACGCATACCCGGATAAAAATAGAAAATGGATATTATATGAATAACACCGGCGCAACGGTAAACGAAAACCTGTCCCATTCCAAGTGGCTGGTACTTACAGCGGTAATGCTCGGTACCATCATGACTCCCCTCGACGGCAGTATAGTCAATACTGTCCTGCCTTCTATCACCGTATTTTTCCATACCGATATTTCCATAGTACAATGGGTGCCTTCAGTCTACCTGTTGACCATATGCTGCCTGATACTGTTATTCGGACGGTTGGGTGATATTATCGGTTATAAGAAGGTCTTCCTCTATGGCCTGGCTGCATTCATAATGACCTCTGTCCTCTGTGGTGCATCGCAGAGTATATGGATGCTTATTGTATTCAGGGCGCTTCAGGGATTTGCCGCAAGCATGATCATGGCAATGGGCTTTGCCATCGTTACCGCTGTTTTCCTGCCGTCGGAGCGTGGTAAGGCAATGGGTATATATGCTATCGGCATTGCCGTTGGACTGGGCCTGGGTCCTACACTGGGTGGCCTGGTAACCGAGAACCTGAGCTGGCGTTATATCTTTTTTATCAATGTGCCTATCGGCATTGCCGCGCTCATCTGGGGCTCCTTTATCATACCACCCGGCAGCACGAAACGGGGACAACGACTCGATTGGGCGGGTGCTCTTACTGCTCTTGTATTTTTACTTGCGCTGCTCCTTTATGCTAATCGGGGGGAGGACTGGGGGTGGCTGTCGCCTCTGCCCCGTGTACTCCTGGCAGTGGCGCTTGTATTCGGTGTGGTATTTTTCAAGTTAGAGCAGAAATTAGAACAGCCTATGCTCAACCTGTCGATGTTCTCTAACCGTACGTTCGGTTTTGCGAGCCTCAGTAGTCTTCTCAGCTTTATGGCGTTATATTCGCTTGTTTTTCTAACACCTTTTTTCCTGACGTATGTGCTGCACTTCGATATATTAAAAGTGGGACTGGTCATGGCAGCTTCCCCCGTTGTTACTCTGGTTGTGGCTCCTCTCAGCGGGGCGACTTCCGATCGCATCGGCACCAGGGTTTTCGCTGTCAGCGGTATGTGTATTGCTGCCGTGGGACTTTATCTTTTCAGCCGCCTGGGATCCTCTGCCACGGAATTTGATGTGATATGGCATCTGGCTATAACCGGGCTTGGTGTCGGCCTGTTCCAGAGTCCGAATAATAGTACGGTCATGGGAAATGTTGAGCCATGGCAACTGGGAATCGCCTCCGGAATACTGGCTGCTATGCGTAATGTAGGGATGGTGCTGGGAATAGCCGTTGCAGGGGCAGTCCTCTACGGATTGGCGCCTGTTTCTATGTCCGCAGACCCGAGCTCTTTCAATCCTGCCCAGATTGACGAATTCATGAACGGACTCCATTGGGCTTATATCACCGGCGCATTGCTGGCCGCTATTGCTGCCATTACCTCGCTTCTTGCGATCGGACATCGTAAGAAGGAAAAGAGTGATGGGCATGACGGAAAACCATAAACACACAGGGTATAAATGAAGATGTGCCGCTGTGATATGTCACGTCCATACCAGTCATTGTACGTCCATCCCTGCGTCAGACGGAACGCAAAGTAATTACTTATGAATGAAGTGAGCTCGCCCTGTTACTTCGGTTTTCCAGCCTGGAGCTGGACATTGGACATGAGATCCCCGTAGTGACATTGAAAAACCGTTTGCCCATTTGTGAGTGCTGCTTGCCCGATATAACAGGGGTAACCTCACAGGGGCTTCCGGAATACAGACTGATAATTGGCAGGTATACCTAAGTAGTCCAGTGTTTTTGTGTCATGGGGAACCGGCAATGGGGCACAGTGCAACCGGAGCAATTGCACAGCCGCAATTGCGGGAGATGTGCTCCTTTTGACTGTTCGATGTACTCGATCGCCTTATTTACCTGTTCATCGTTCCCCTTTATAACCAGTGTGACCGCGCCCTCGGCGCCTCCCAGCCCGCCCGCAGCAATCGGTATTGCAGTCGCGCCGCTTAACATTGCAACGGCATCTACTTCTGTCACTGTTTTTCCTTTCGGGCAGGGAAACAGACCTGTCGGCAGTCCCATCGCATAATCGTATTTTGCCGGTTTTGCTTCCTTGACCGCCTGGTCGATTGGAGTGGGAATCAGCTTCTCCAGACCTGCGGGATAAATTATACTGAACTTCTTTTTCCTCCATGCGGAGAGAATATAGCCCATTGATGCTTCGTAACCGACCAGTATTCCTGCGTTGCCCTCCGGGTCCAGCGCATTAATTCCTTTAATATAGACATCATTGGCAGTGATAATATCCAGCAGTTCGGACTGTTTCATTTCGGGACATAATTTTTTGTCCTTTATTACCCATCCTGCCGGAAGATCACCGACATCCACTTCAGCTTCCTTTGGAGTGAAGTCTCCAAGTACCGTCGCCATCTCAACGCACATTCCTCTCGGGGTGACCACGCCGCAGACCCAGTGATTTGTGGCAGGCTTTTCCCCTGTGAGCTCTTCGACGATGAAATAGGTACTGCTGCTGGGATGTATCATAATCGTTCCACCGTTGAAAGCATTTCTCACCACGTCCAGCCTGGCTATGGCCAGGGCAATAAGCTTCTTGGACTCTGTAGGGGTTAATACAACCTGAGCTAACATAAATTTCTCCTTGTGACCGTAATGAAATCGGGCAAACAAAAACTGTTTTGCATGCCCGGTTATTCTCTACGAAGTTCAGCTTTTCATTTTACCGGTTAATAAAGATTATATACTCTTCTCCGAATATTATCTCTCGTGTGATCCTGTAAAGAAATAAGGGGAACGGAATTTCCGTTCCCCTTATTTAATAAACTACGGTTTTAAAAATTCGATAAAATCAACCTCTCCGTTTTCGATACGGGAAAGCGGCATAGGCCTGATAACGACGTGATTGACACCGAACAGGTCCATACCACCCATGACAGCTTTTCCGAGCGGTGTATCCACGCTCTTCATATTCTCCATAGCGGTCACCACGGCATCGGTATCGAGGCTCTGGGCAGCTTCAATGCCCTGCGCTATAACCCATAGACCTGCCCATGCATCGACCTGTGCAGTAAGGAAGTCTGCTTTTGTTTCTTTTTGTACTCTTTCTCCTATATCTTTAATTATATCCGTCATCTTGGGGCTTTTTACGTCCATTTCCGGGAAAAAGATATCGTGGGCGAAGTCTTTACCAACCATGTTTGCTACAACATGGAGGTCACCGATAGGAGCAACGCCCCATATAGGACCTTCGAAACCTAATTCACGGGCGCTTTTCATAACCTCTGCTTGCCACATCATACCGCATACGAGATCGAGACCGTCGGGATTGGTAGCAAGCGCTTTGGTCAATATGGGGTAAAAGTCAGACGTGCCGAACGGGTATCTTTCATTGAATGTTATTTCCAACCCGCGTGATTGCGCTTCTTGTATACATGCGTCTGTTCCCGGCTGGCCGCCCGGATCATCAACGGTGACGATAGCTACCTTTTTTACCTCAGGATAATTTTTCTGCATGTAGTCATAAATGTGAGGTACGTTATATACGTTCATATTGCTGGCAAATTGATAGTGATTTTGAGGATTGACTTCAGCGGTGCCGCCGATGCCGTTGGGCTTCATGCGTATTATTTTATCGCCTTCACATACTTCGGTCATTGCCAGGTTACATTGCGGTACCAGAGGACCGGCAATGAATTTTGCCCCATCCTGGATCATTTTCAGGGCGGCAGAGGCTGCGCTGGACGGATTAGACATGTCATCTTCTCCGATGATTTCGATCATATACGGCTGCCCGTTTACATTGATTCCACCCTTCTCGTTAATCCACTCGGCTGCCAGCTTATAACCGTCCATCATCTCGATTTGTCCCGGTGCGGCAGGACCGGTCAAAGATGCCATTGCTCCGATTTTCAGTGTCTTTGCCTCTGAGGTCGATGCCTTATTGCATGCACTGATGAGCGGTAAGGCTGCCAGGATGACAAACATACATACTATTACCATTACTGATTTAAACCTGTTCACATTAACCTCCGATATTCATATTTTTTCTTTGCAACTGAATAATCGTTTCACATGTTTTTTGTCCTCCATGGATTATTTTTTATAATAATGTGATGTTAAAAAAGAAGTTAAACCTTCTTTTCCATACCTAATCTTTTATAATATTTTTCCGGAATATCCGCCGGATTTTTATAAATATGATGGATGCAGGGGTCTCCCGGTTTTCTAGGAAAGGGCGATGCATGAACCCAGAGCTGTGATCCCTGTCCGCCTATCTGGATCGGAAAAATCTCGCTTACCCAGGGGCAGTGACCGCAATATACAGGAACGTCCGTTTCTCCCCACGTCTGAGGACCCGGCTTCCGTAATTTCCTGTAACCGTTCGGTCCGTCATAAGCGCCCGTTTCTATCAATTTCCCTCCGCTGCCGCATTTGACCGTTAGAATGAATTTCTCATCGTCTTCTTCTACGGTTATACCGGGATCGGCGCTGTGCTCCCGGGCCACCTCCACACACCAGCTTACCCATTCCCGCAGGTCTTTCTTTCTGAGCTCTATCAATTCCGGCGGGACGATTCTTTTCATAATCACCTTTATAGCATCAACTGCGGAGTCCTCGCCCTCGTGATCGTAAATATACGAGAAAAGCCCTGTTACGAAGTTCACCAGGACATCGTGTACCTGGCCTTGAGCTTCTGCCTGATGGCGGCACCAGCTTTTAGCTTTTTCGAGTTCCCCGGCATCTATTGCCTCGATGGCCATCTGCATAAAGCCTTTGGAAAATTCCTTGAGTTCTGCATCGGTAAAGACTCTGGTTGCTTTTTTAGATGGACCGTCTGACTTTTTATTCAAGATGATGTACCTCCTTTTTAATATTCTGAGAGTTGAAATATGTACTAATTAAATTCCTTATTGCCGATCAGGATCTATATATCGATATGAGTGATTCATTCGATGGTAGGATGAATCTACCTGAAATAATCCGGAAATTGTCCCGGTACGATGAGTACACTATGACACTTCTTTATATTCTATTTCATTATATTCCATACGTTATATTATTATATCTGGATATTAGTCTTTGTAAATACTATTTTTGATAAATATTAACAAGCGATATGGAAAACCGGTGAAAAACGGGCGTCTTGTAGCATAATGTCGAGAGTATTGCTTTCCGTGTAAATGTTACACGTGAACGAATGGCGTCAGGGAATTACAGGAAAGATAGCGGCAATATCTGTAGTTGCGATGAATGGACTGGCGTCATCGCATATCCCGTATACAAAGGCAATTTTGTGCGGTACAGGTATATACGTAGAGGCGACCGGCCGGTCGCCTCTACGGCCGGTTTTCTCGATGTGCCCAGCATGAAATTAAACTGTTTGCTGTACGGTCTCCTCCATAAATTCAGTAAGTGACGCGCCGGGCGGTACTATCGGATAGACCTTCTCTTCGGGATCAACAATGAAGTCTATCAAAAAAGGCCCCTGTGTCCCGGCTGCTTTTTTGACAGCATCAACGACATCATCTGTATGCTCCACTTTCAGCGCCGGTATACCATATGCATGAGCCAGACTGACGAAGTCCGGGCCTGATAATTGTGTTGCCACATAGCGTTTGTCATAGAACAACTCCTGCCACTGTTTCACCATACCGAGGTTTCCGTTATTTATAATGGCTATTTTTATATCCAGCCCCTCCTGGACAACGGTTGCCAGTTCGTGCAGCGTCATCTGGAAGCTCCCGTCGCCGTCTATAGTCCATACCGTATTGTTCGGGTTACCCATTTTCGCTCCTATTGCAGCGGGAAGCGCGAACCCCATTGTCCCTAGCCCGCCCGATGTTATCAATGTATTGGGCTTCTCATAAAGATAGTATTGTGCCGCCCATAACTGGTGCTGGCCGACTCCGGTAACTACAATTGCTTCACCGCGGGTTTCCCTGTGGATCTGCCCGATAACATACTGGGGCAGGACTTTATCTGTGTTACGCATTCCGGGCAACCGGCGGTTCTCCTTCCAGATATTAAGCTGATTCAACCAGTCATGGCGATTGCCGTTTGAGACTAAGCCGTTCAAAGCGGTGAGTATTGCCCTTGCATCACCGGCTATCGGCACATCGACTCTGATATTCTTGCCGATTTCCGCTTCGTCGATATCTATATGGATAATACGGGCTTCCGGAGCGAACGTTTTGATATCGGCGGTTACTCTATCGGATAACCTGGTACCTACCGCGATGATGAGGTCGGCGGCGTTAACGGCCATATTGGCATAAGCCATACCGTGCATTCCCAGCATACCGAAGCTCAATGCATGAGTTCGGGGAAACGAACTCACACCGAGCAGAGTGGTGATTACCGGAATATGTGCTTTTTCGGCGAGTTCTATCAGTTCATTATAGGCACGTGAAATAGTAACTCCGCGACCGGCTATGATCACAGGATGATGTGCATTATTTATCAGACCGGCAGCTTTGAGGATTTGATCAGAGGGATTTATGATCTCCGGACTATATTCCGGTATGGTCCCGGCAGAGAAGTCGACATCGGTTTGTTCGACAAACACATCTCGCGGGATATCGATGAGCACCGGACCGGGGCGTCCGCTCTTTGCTATATAGAATGCATCCTGAATGGTCTGTGCCAGTTTCCCTGCATCCGTGACAAGATAGCGATGTTTCGTTATAGGGAGTGTGATACCGGTGATGTCTATTTCCTGAAAAGCATCTTTCCCTATTGATGAACGGGCAACCTGGCCGGTTATGGCAACTATCGGCACGGAATCGAGATATGCGTCGGCAATACCTGTAACGAGATTGGTTGCGCCTGGCCCGGACGTTGCCATACATACGCCGACTTTTCCTGTGACCCGGGCATAACCTTCGGCAGCGTGTGCCGCTCCCTGCTCATGACGCACCATAACATGATGGAGATGCGGGTATTGTGTGAAAGTATCATACAGAGGCAAAGTGGCAGCACCAATAACGCCGAAGATAACATCAACCCCTTCTCTCGTTAAGCTATCGCATACAATTTGTGCTCCGCTCATTTTAATGGTAGTCATGGCAGGCTCCTTTTTTATTAAGTTTTTTACCCATAAAAAAACTCCCGCCAGCTTCGCGCTGGCGGGAGTTTAATTTTTCAACTTACTGTTATGTCGCTACAGCGCAAAGCCTCCTTTGCCCGTAAGTACAACGACTACAGTAACGACGGTAGCTATTCTGCTAATTGCGGCTTTGCTATAAGTAGCTGAGCGACTAATATTCATGAAATCTGTAAACCCTTATCCTCAGATGGTGAAAATATATCATTAAAAGCGGTGAACAGTCAACATTGCCTGAGCAACTGTTAAAACGTGTTACCCGTATGCCCGGATTAGTGTTACCTGCGTGCCGGTTTACAGAGGAACACTATTTGCCTTCGAAGAAGTTCCTGGAATTGTCTATGAACATAGCGTTTATAACTTTCTCCGCGACTCCCATTTTCCGGAGTAAAGGATTGACCACCTTATTTATATACAGAAATCCATGGGGGTTGCCTGTTGCCAGAAAGTCACGCAGGTCGGGTGGAAAATGCGGCATATGCAATACTATATTGTGGTCGTGCGACGGGAGAAGCCGGTGCGCCCATCCGGCGTCAATTAACGCCTTTATCATTTTAACGCGGTCTTCCGTGCTTATATCTAACCCGGGAAAATGGTCCATACCGAGGTAACATCCCTGATCCAGAAGCCATGTGAGATATGCAATATCTCTCGTTTCAAGCGAATGGTCCACTTTTACATTTATCAGGTCAACGCCTTCTTCTTTGAGGATACGCAGTTGCTGTCTGCCTACCTGCCCCGGTGCATAGGAGTGCAGCATAATGGGGACATTTGTCTGAAGGTGAGCCCTGGCTGTAGCGCGCAACATTATTTCCACGCCCCGAGTAATGCCATCGACATCGGCGAACGATTTGATTATACCGGCCTTGACATCGGTCCCGGCGATACCTGCTGTAATATCGTGAATGAAGAGTCGGGCAAACTGGTCGGCAGACCAGTCACCGGCCAACCGGTCCGCATCGGGCCCGAATCCGGTAGCGGCGATAATATTTACTCCGCTGCGCCGGGAGGCTTCGGTCAGGATGGAAACGTCTCTTCCCATTTCAAAGATACTCGCATCGACGACAGTATCGATTCCTCCGTTTTTAGCTTCGGTCAGTCCGGCTGCTATTCTATCCATATAGTTCGGGCCGAAAAATTCGGGATATTCATGCGGGATTCCGGCGAGCGAACCGCATATATGTTCATGCGTGAGAGTGTAACCGAGATCGGATGTGTCCAGCGGGCCGAGAACGGAATTTACAGTGGCCATATTATTCATCCCCTTTTCATCTATAGAATTCACAGGGTTTGCCGTTTCAGTCCGGCATCCTGCACATATCCAGTCTAACAAATTGCGCTGATATTGACATCCGCCAATTCAGCGGATAGTATTTAGACGCAACTCCGGTAATCGTAAAGACAAATCCGGTATGTCGCATTCCAAGTTTACATAAAACTAGAGTGGTGTTGTTATCAAGGGGCTCTATACAAATATTCAATTGGAGGTATCCTGAAATGGAAAAACGGTCTTTTGTCATCGTCGGTGGTGAAGCGGCAGGAATGAGCGCTGCCAGTAAGATACGGACCATGGATAAAGAAGCGGAGATCCGTGTCTTTGAGAAGACCGGTTTTGTGTCGTATGCCGCTTGCGGGATGCCTTACCTGATCGAAGGCAAGGTACCGGAAAGCGATAACCTCGTGGTTTACGATGCGACTTTTTTCAAGGAGAAGCGGAATATCGACGTATTTCTTCATCATGAAGTAATTAAGATTTCACCGGCTGATAAAACCGTACGGGTAATAAATAGAGAAACCTCAGAGGAAAAAGAATATCCTTACGATCGATTGTTGATCTCTACAGGAGCAAGGCCTTTTCTTCCGCCCATGAAAGGAGTTGATCTCGCAGGTGTATTTACACTTCGCCAGCTCGAGGAAGGTATAGCTATCAACGATTATATTGCCGTAAATAAACCGGTGCGTGGACTTATTATAGGCGCCGGTAATATCGGCATGGAGATGGCGGAAGCCTTTTCCGCACGGGGGCTCAGCGTTACTATTGTCGAGAAGATGCCCGGTATTCTCGGGTCGATGGACGATGAGATTAACGAGGTAGTAGAGGAGGAGCTTAAAAGAAACGGCGTAACGTTGATCAAATCGACGGCGGTTGTCGAGTTTACCGGTGAAAAATCCACTGTCAGGCAGGCGGTACTGGAAGACGGAAGCAAGATTGAAGCGGATATCGTCATAATAGGGGCCGGTATACGACCGAACGCCGAGATAGCCGCTGAAGCCGGGGTTAAAATCGGGCAAACGAGGGCGATATATGTTAATGAACGTATGGAGACCGATATCGCGGATATTTACGCCGCCGGCGATTGTGCGGAAGCTTATCATCTGGTGTACGGGAGAAACGCATATATACCTTTAGGCCCTACAGCAAACAAGCAGGGACGGATAGCAGGAGAAAATATGGCAGGCGGTAACAATACGTTCGCCGGTATTGTCGGGACGGCTGTCTTCAAGGTCTATGACCTTGAGGTGGGCAGGACCGGTCTCACGGGAAAAGATGCGGAACACGAGGGAATGGACTTTGTATCTAATGTCATCGAGCATAACTCAATAGCGCATTATTATCCCGGCGATACCAAAGTAAGGGTCAAGCTGGTAGCGGAAAAAAAGAGCGGTAAACTGCTTGGAGCACAGATGGTTGGTCGTCAGGGCGTGTCCAAGAGGCTGGACGTTTTCGCTACCGCGCTAAGCGCTAATATGACGGTAGAGCAGATAGCAAACCTGGACCTGGGTTATGCTCCACCGTTCGCCCCTGTCTACGATCCTGTACTTATTGCCGGCAGCGAGCTATTGAAGAAACTTAAAAAGTAACCTGCAGTATTGACTATCATGACATTTCCCCCGGATCTCTCATGTAAATAATCTTATGGTGTGACATCCACGTAAAATAAACTTAAGGAGATATAAAATGGCTGGAACGAAGTATGGTAAATATATATTACGGGAACCTCATGCTAAACCCGATCCTCTGGTACGGTTGCCCGGAGTCCGGTCGTTAAGGGTGAATTCGACATTGTTCGAGGGAATTACCTGTGATTTCGCATTTACCGCGGTTGACGAACCCGGTGACGGCGGCCCTTCATCCCACAAGCATGACGCGGACGAGTTTCTCCTTTTCCTGGGCAACAATCCGTCGAACATGGCGGACCTTGGAGGAGAAGTGGAGATATGTCTGGGCGAGGAGCAGGAAAAACATATTATTACCACGCCTTCCGTCGTCTATGCTCCGAAAGGGCTGTACCATATGCCCTGCACTTTTACACGAGTCGACAGGCCTATCTATTTCGCCCATATATTACTGGCGCCGGACTACAGTAAATTAGTGCAGAAGTAAAAGGCGGGGTATTATTTGAGCGTAGCCCGTTTCGTGTAAGACCTCAAATACAAGAAGGTAGGGGCGACCGGCCGGTCGCCCTCATATTATCTTCTGCGTTGTTTACTGTACGTGTTAGAGATTGGCGGTTTCCCGTTCTATGCTATGAAGTGGCCGATGCTGCGAAGCAGGAGACCTGCCCCGGGAAACGTAAGTGTGACGGGGCAGCGAAACTTTTTGTGAGAGTTACCCGCGTCGGGTGACCTCATATTGATATACCGTTTTTCCGATGCCTGAGGACGTTTAACACCTGAGAAAAAGTAAAACGCAAATATTTCAACGCAGGAACGATTGCATAATATTTATATATACTATACACTCATGACAATGACTATATTTCAGGGTTCTGCACTCGATATCTATATTCACTGGTTGATTCTGATACTCGGTATCGGAATACTTTTATCGGGGATCGCAGTGATGACCTCGTGCAGAAGTTTTGCCGGATTATTTCACCTCCTCGATACAAAAGGCGTACACGGAACGGGATTCTACAGAGTTTATTTTCGCTACCATTCATATTACTGGGTTGCTTTCTGGTTTTTACTGGTACTGCACCTCATGGTAACAATAACCCATCTCGGATTGCCGTTTTCTGCCGAACCGTATTTTCGTGCTCATCAGGTAGTATTCTTTACTGCCATCGTTAATCTGTTGCTTATACTGATCGTATTTTCTTCCTGTAAAACTTTTGTAGCCGTTATTAACTTTTTCACTCCCGCGAGCCCTTTTTCAAACGGTTTCTTCAAGAGGTTCTATTCGTATCATTTCCTGTTCTGGTGGTTGTTAGGACTATCCGTCACAGGGCACATCATTTTCGGGCTTATTCACGCTGTTAACACTTAATAGCGTGCCCGTTTAATTGTGAGAGTTACTCGCGATGAATGACCTCACAACATTGTCATTGCCACGAAGGGATAAATCTATATCTGTTTCGTGAGAGTTACCCGTGTCGGGTGACCTTACGAAAACAGGGAGTGGAATGGTAGAGGTACGGTGTGGTCACCCCGATATCGAAGATCCCGACAAAGTCGGGGAAATAGGGGCAACTCCCACAGAAATATGTTTTATAATATAAAAGGCTGATAAATACATTACTGTTGATACAATTATGGATATTGGGAAAACGCTCTATATCAGCGACAGAAAACACTGGCATGAATGGCTTGAAGCCAATTTCAACACAGAAAAGGAAATTTGGCTGATATATCCGGCTAAAGACTCGGGCAAGCCACGGATACAATATAATGATGCCGTTGAAGAAGCCCTGTCTTTCGGGTGGATAGATAGTACGGTAAAACATAACGATGACTATTCATCAGCTCAGCGCTTTTCCCCGAGAAATCCTGCCAGCGAATATTCTCAACCTAATAAGGAACGGCTAAAATGGTTGATTAAGGAAGGCAAACTTCACCCTTCAATACAAGAATCAGTCGAGAAGGTTCTTAGAAAAGAGTTTGTGTTTCCCCCGGATATTCTAAAAGCAATTAAAGGGAACAAGAAAGCCTGGGAGAATTACCGGCATTTTTCTCCGGCTTATCGGAGAATCCGTATCGCCTATATCAATGGTGCTCGTAATAGACCTGATGAGTTCAAGAAGAGGTTAAACAACTTCGTAAAGAAGACAGAACAGAACAAGCTGATTGGATTCGGAGGTATAGAAA